>JAYTMI010001018.1:0-2112 GCA_043728625.1 Saprospiraceae bacterium
TAATTGGTCGCACTGCCATAATCCCCAAAAGACATTTTGGCACCAGGTCGGTAATTCGTCATGTTCAAGCCAAAAGTCTCAATACTTACTTCGTTGTTATAATCATTATTAGACCATTCATTGCCAATTTTTATTTCACCATTGGAATTGACCTTAATTTGACCAAATGTTTTTGTTGTAACATACAGACAAGAAAATAGAGTAAATGCAATCATCAAAAAACCTTTGGGAAATGATTTAATGGAATTGAGGAATTGAGGAATTGAGGAATTTTTCATTCTTAAAAATGATTTAAAAGGTTAAAGAAACAGTAATTTAATTAAGTGTCATAAAGGTAATACAAGTTGTTGACTTTTTACAAATATCATGTTATTTTTATTTATCAAATATTTAAAATTGATACCATGCCAATAAAAGAAAATAGCTCCAAGCATTGTAAGTAAAATCACTTTGAATTCAATATAGCAAAGGTATATCCATACAGTTTTTTCAACCTTTTTTTCAAAAAAAATTGTCTAATTTAATTAAAAAGGCTACATTTGCGGGCGTTTTGCAAAGGCAAGGCATAATAATAATTTTTTTAACAATATTTCTAATCAAAATTCACTTCGAATATGCGTAATTACGAAGTTACCTTCATCGTAGATCCCACTCTGTCGAGCGATGAAGTAAATGCGACAGTTCAGAAATATGCCGATATGTTAACAGCTGCTGGCTACACTATCGTTCATATTGACGAAATGGGTCTGCGCCAATTGGCGTATGACATCAAAAAGAAACACAGTGGTGTTTATTTCTGCATCGAGTTTGCTGGCAACGATGGCCAAATCATTGACAAAATGGAACTTACTTTGCGTCGTGACGACAAAGTTCTCCGCTTCTTAACAGTGGCGTTGGACAAATTCGCTGTTAAATACAACGAAGACAAACGTGCGGGCAAAATCGGTAAGAAAAACCGTGCTGACATCTTGGCTAAAAAGAAAGCTGAGGAAGACGACGAGACGGAAGATGTCGAGGACTTGGTCGCTGACCTTGTTTAATCGCCTTCTTTTAACCATCATTTTTTCAAATTTTAAATCTATCATAAATGGCTACTAGCAGAGATGATATAAAATTTTTAAGCAATCCGAACATCGGTTCGATGCGTAAAAAATATTGCCGCTTCAAAAAATTCGGCATCAAGCATGTTGATTACAAAGACGAAGACTTTTTGCTTCAATTCATCAACGAACAAGGCAAATTGCTTCCACGCCGTATTACAGGCAACTCTTTGAAGTATCAACGTAAAGTGTCAACTGCCGTCAAACGGGCACGTCACTTAGGTTTATTGCCTTATTTGGCAGACCTTATGAAGTAATGATAAATGATGAATGATAAATGATGACAATAAGTATTCATCATTCATCATTCACCATTCATCATTAATTCATACTTTTTCTCTATTTTTTAATTTTTAATTGAAAGAAAGTCATGGATATTATAATGTTACAAGACGTGGATAAGGTCGGAGAAAAGTACCAAACCGTAAAAGTAAAAGACGGTTATGGCAACAATTTCCTTATCCCTAAAGGCTTAGCACTCGTTGCAAACGACTCTAATCGCCGTAAATATGCCGCTATCAATCGCGCATTGGATAAAAAAGAATCGCTTCGCCTCGGTGAATACGAAGCAACTGCGAAACAACTCAATGGCAAAACGATTAAAATCGTTGCCAAAGCAGGTGCTTCGGGCAAGTTATTTGGTTCTGTTGATGCTGCTCAAATCGCTGCGGCGATTTCTGAACAATTGGGTGTCTCTATCGAGCGCAAAAAAGTTGCTTCTGATCCATTGAAAGAATTGGGTACGCACATCGCTACTGTCAATTTGCACAAAGAGGTTTCGGCTTCTGTCACTGTCGAAATCGTTTCGGCTGATGCACCTGTTGCAGTTGCAGCAGTTGCTGCTGTTGAAGAAGTTGCTGTTGAAGCTTAATTTTTTAGCAAAATCATAATAAAAAAGCCGTCTTGAGTCTTCAAGATGGCTTTTTTATTGTTAAGTGGTTCATAATATAATAAAGCGATTTTTTAAGCCCAACGAAATACAATAGCGAAAATATGTCAATATTTGACGAAT
>JAYTMI010001019.1:0-3640 GCA_043728625.1 Saprospiraceae bacterium
TTAAGTTACTATTTCATAGAATAAACCCTACTTTTGCATTTCTAAAAACAACTCAAATCGTTTACAAATACTTGATAATCAAATTTTTATACAATGAAGCGTTCCTTTTTTATACTTTTTACTTTACTCAATTTTATTGCCTGTAAACAAGGCGAGACAGAAAAAAAAGACAATGGTTTGCAAGAAGTACGCTTAGACGAAAAAGTGAGTAATGCCGACATTGTGCGCTTGCCTGTTAGTGCCGACAAACCTACGGACACTGTGAATGTGCCTAAAATTCAGTTAGCGGAATCTGTTTACGATTTTGGTGAAATTACTGAGGGGGGGCTTGTGAAACATAATTTTAAGTTCAAAAATACAGGAAAAATGCCACTCATTATTACGGATGTACAAACGACTTGTGGTTGCACTGTGCCCGATTGGAATAGAAATCCGATACAACCTAATGCCACCGATGAAATAAAAGTACAATTTAATTCGGAAGGAAAAGAAGGAAAAATGGATAAGCCTATTACCATTATTGCCAATACCTACCCTGTTAGAACCGAGTTTAAATTAATGGGCTCTGTTAAAAAGAAAAGTAACTAAATTTTTATCATAAATTCGCAACCAATTAACAATCAAACAGTTATGTTAGAATCAAACAAACTAAAAAGTCTTTTTCCGTCTGCTAAAGATATTCCTGCGGAATATGCTTTTGGTGCCCCTATTCATCAACGCTCGTATTTGCTTGATGGTAAAATCATTGATTGGAATGGACCCGTTCAAGAGGTTTATTCGCCCATTGTCACACGTACTGAGGGGGGTGATTTTGAGCCGCAACTATTGGGTTCTTATCCACTTATTGGCGAAAAAGAGGCGGTTGAAGCCCTCGATTCCGCTGTCAAAGCCTATAACAATGGGCGTGGTGCTTGGCCAACGATGTCCGTGACTGAGCGTATTCAATGCGTCGAGAAATTCACAAAAATGATGATTGGCTATCGCAGCCACGTCGTCAAATGTTTGATGTGGGAAATCGGCAAAAGCCTTGCGGATTCTGAAAAAGAATTTGACCGCACTGTTGAATACATATACGCGACGATTGACGAATTGAAAAAATTGGACCGTGATAGCAGCGGTTTTCGCATCGAACAAGGCGTTATTGGTCAAATTCGCCGCTCGCCATTGGGCATTGTGCTGTGTATGGGACCCTTCAATTATCCTTTGAATGAGACTTATACGATGCTTATTCCTGCGCTCATCATGGGTAATGTGGTGATGTTTAAACCGCCACGCCAAGGCATTATGTTGCACAATATTTTTCAAGATGCCTACCAAAAATGTTTCCCTGCGGGTGCAATCAACTTCTTGTATGGTCGTGGTTCAGTCGTTGTGCCACCGATTATGACATCAGGTAAAGTTGATGTTTTGACGCTTATTGGTTCATCCAAAATGGCGGATAGATTGCAGAAATCGCATCCAAAAGTCAACCGTTTGCGCTCTGTTTTAGGTCTTGATGCTAAGAATGCAGCTATCATCCTTGAAAATGCAGATTTGGATATGACGGTTAAAGAAGTCGTTTTGGGTTCTTTGTCCTTCAATGGTCAACGCTGTACGGCTATAAAAATCGTTTTTGTACACAAAAGTATTGCGGACAGCTTTATTGAAAAATTGAATGTTGCTATCCAAAACCTAAAAGTCGGTATGCCGTGGGAAAAAGGGGTAAATGTCACGCCTGTTGCAGAGCCTGAAAAACCTGCTTACCTCAATGCGGTGATTGAAGATGCCGTTTCAAAAGGCGCAAAAGTAGTCAATACTGAGGGGGGCACAGGCAGTCACTCTTTTGTTTTTCCAACGGTTGTCTATCCTGTTTCGGAAGGTATGACGCTTTATACGGAGGAACAATTTGGTCCCGTCGTACCTGTTGCCGTTTTTGACGATTTGGAGCAACCGATTCAATACTTAATCGAAAGCGACCATGGGCAACAATGTTCGATTTTTGGCACAGACCCAACGCAAATTGCACAACTCATTGACCCGCTTGTGAACCAAGTTACCCGCGTCAATGTCAATGCGCAATGTCAACGGGGACCTGATACTTTTCCATTTACAGGTCGCAAAGACTCAGCACAAGGCACACTTTCGATACTGGATGCCTTGCGCTCATTTTCGATTCGGTCGGTTGTGGCAACAAAGGATATTGAAGCGAATAAAGAACTGTTCAACGAGATTATCAAGGAAGATTTGTCGAATTTCCTTTCGACACGCTTCATTTTTTGATGATTTTCGGGAGACGATAGTACCCCTCAGTATCATGGCTAACACAGAGTTAATTCTCGGTGTTAGCCATTTTTTATTTTTACTGCTGGGTGTATCAAAACCGAACACCTACTGTATCAAAACCGAACACGTTTTTATAATTACATCATTTAAATAATAAAAAAGAAGTAAGTTGTACTCCTTGATTGTATAACACAATACAAACCTAAACAAGCAAGCAAAAATATTGAGGGGGGTAAAAATGATAGAAAAGCCACAATTTAAAGTTTAAATTGTGGCTTTTCTGTATTTTTGCAGCAAAATATAATGATATGACAAAGAAATTAGTACGTTTTGATTGGGCAATGAAAAAAATACTTCGCCATAAAGCCAACTTCGACATCTTAGAAGGCTTCCTTTCTGAATTGCTTAATGACGAAGTGAAGATTAAACAAATCCTTGAAAGCGAAAGCAACAAGGAAACGGAGGATGACAAATTCAACCGAGTAGATATACTTGTCGAGAATCAAAAAGGGGAATTAATAATAATTGAAGTGCAAAGCACTCAAGAACATGACTATTTCCATCGGATGTTATACGGGGCTTCAAAAGCCATTGCAGAACATATTAAAGAAGGTGAGGCTTATGCCAACGTCAAAAAAGTTATTTCAATAACGATTGCCTACTTTGACTTAGGGCAAGGAAAGGATTATGTCTATCATGGTACGAATGTTTTTAAAGGTATCCATAAAGGCGATATTTTAGGACTTTCTGATACACAAATGAAGGCTTATGATAAAGCTAATGTCCATGAAATATACCCCGAATATTGGGTGATAAAAACAGGAAAATTCAGAAATAGGATTAATGATAAATTAGATGAATGGGTTTATTTCCTTAAAAATGCAGAAATTAAGAACACATTTACAGCAAAAGGCTTGAAAGAAGCGAATGAAAAATTAGATGAAATGAAGTTGTCTGAAAAAGACAGAAAAGCCTATAATGCTTATCTTAACCATTTGCATAGCATTGCAAGCCGCAATCATACAATTGAGATTGATGCAAAGGAAATAATTGAAAGAACTAAAAGAGAAACAAGAGAAATAACAAAAGAAGAAACTCAAATTGAATCTGTAATTGGGTTTTACGAAATTGGCGTTAGCAAAGAAAATATTGCCACTGCACTAAAAATGTCAATTGAAAAAGTGACAAAAATCATCGAAAAACATAAAAAACAAGGCTAAATACTGAGGGGGGTAAAATAAAATGGAAAAAGTACCCCGTCTCTATAAAAGCCATTTTGACGTGAGCAACAACGAAAAAGATAAAAAAAAATCAAAAAAAATCGCCGAACAAATAAGCCTGTAGTCCGCAATTGGTGGACGACAGGCTGGTGTTGAAC
>JAYTMI010001020.1:0-4289 GCA_043728625.1 Saprospiraceae bacterium
AAGGCGGACGTGCAAGTCAACCGAAGCGTCAAATTTTGCAATGTTCACATCTTTAACTAAAGCTAATGCTTCGTTCAAGCTGTAGAGTTTGTTGACATCTACTTTTTTGTCAACTTCTGCTCTTCTTTTAGGAACTTTTGCCATTTTGTTTTTAAATTTTAATAGTTAGGTAATTAACGTTCCGAAATCGTTTCGGAACTCCCTTGATTGGTGGTTGGTTGATTGGTAGTTAGTTATTTGTGTTTCGCGTATAACAATGCGGAACTAATAACCATTAACAAATAACCGTTAACCAAATTATGCCCAAGGCGCAGTGCCTTCGACAGTGATACCCATGCTTCGTGCTGTACCCGCAACCATTTTCATTGCAGATTCAACGGTGAAACAATTTAAGTCAGGCATTTTGTTCTCCGCGATTGCGCGAACTTGGTCCCAAGTGACTTTTCCAACCTTAATACGGTTAGATTGTTTTGAGCCTTGACCTGCTTTCAATTTAGCAGCATCGAGCAACTGTACGGCTGCTGGCACTGTTTTGATTGCAAATTCAAAAGACTTGTCTTTGTAAACCGAGATAATAACCGGCAAAATTTTGCCGATTGAATCTTGTGTCGCAGCATTGAATCGCTTACAGAACTCCATGATATTGACACCTTTTGAACCTAATGCAGGTCCAATTGGTGGGGCAGGGTTCGCCTGACCGCCTTTCACCTGAAGCTTGATGTAAACTTCTACTTCTTTTGCCATTTTAGAAAAGACGTTTTAATAATGTGATTCGTCGCGCTGTTTTGGGAAGCAATTTTGATGTGACTCAAAATCAGATTTAGCTTGACGAAATAAAAAGAATTTTACGGCAGAGGTCACAGCTAACCGGAAAAAGCGGCGCAAAGATAGAGTTTCTCTTTTTTTTATACAAGGTTTTTTGGTTTTTTATTGAAAAAAACAGACCCATCAGTAGGAAATGGGTATTTTTAAAGCAAATAAATTTTTTGGGTAAAAAAAATAGATTAAAAATTTGTAACCTTGAAATAAAAGTAATTACTTTGTAATAACAAAAATAATTTATTATGGAAATTTCAGTTATAAATATCGGAAATTCAAAAGGCATTAGGTTATCTAAAACAATTTTAGAGCAATACAATATCAATGACACGTTGGAATTGATATTGGAAAAAGAACATATCATCTTGAAGCCCAAAACTGAACCCAGAAAAGATTGGGGAAAATCATTTCAATTGATGCACGAAAATGGAGATGATAAACTCTTAATAGATGACATTTTTGAAGATGAAACTTTTGAAGAATGGAAATAAGGCAATACGACATCGTTTTGGTAAACCTTGACCCAACCATCGGCAGCGAAATGAAAAAAACGCGTCCGTGCGTCGTCATATCCCCAAACGAAATGAATAAATATCTACAAACCATTGTCATAGCACCATTGACAAGTAGCTCAAAGCCTTATCCAACCAGAATTGAAATCAAACAAGACAAGACTAAAGGTTGGATTGTTTTAGACCAAATCAGAACGGTGGACAGAATTAGAATCGTGAAAAAATTAGGAAAATTGGCTTTCAAAGAAATTGAAAAAACAAAATCAATCATAAAAGAAACTTTTGTTGATTGAAAAATAGCCCCCTCAGTATTTTGTTATCTCACAAACAAAATCTTCGTCACCACGGCATCAGGTGCATCCAAATTCTTAGTATTCGTCGCTAAAACAAGATACACACCTGTCGCTACTCTATTCCCATTAAAATCACGTCCTTGCCAAATCGCTTGACCACCGAGTGCGCGGGTTTCAAAAACGACATTGCCATTCACATCAGCTATTTTGACATTGGCATCGCGGGTAAAACCTTTTATCGCTATCGGTCCATCATAGTCAGGACGAACAGGATTTGGATAAGCCAACACCTTACTTTCGTTGTTGAAATCGCCCCCCTCAGTAGCGTTACTTCTGTAACTCACCAAACCTTTATTTGTGCCTATAAATACTTCGCCGTTAGGTCTGATAGCCAATGATGTTATATTATTGCTTGGTAAAGGGCTGTTTTCGGTGTTAAATTTCAATATTTCCGTTTTTCCATCTGCCGAAGTGACAAATAAGCCACTTGATGTACCAAACCATTTGCGGTTTGCACCGTCAACGGCGATGACATTCACAATTTTTTCGCGCAACAAATATTCATTGATACTGCCTAATGAATTAACAATCAGTGAGGCATTACAAGACGTTCTGAAAGGGTCGCTGCCACAACGAAATACGCAAACACCACTCGATGTACCGACCCATACCTCGCCGTTGAGGTCACTGACTAAGTAATTAATACTTGCGCTCTGCTGCTCTTTTGGCAAATTTGAGTTGTCGAGTACACGTATTTTATCGTCAGAAATATCGTCTATTGTTTTGCCTTCATCGTAGAGCAAAATACCGGATTGCGAGCCACTTACAATGAACCATTTGATACCCGAACCGTCAACAATGACTTGAAAAATATTGGAAGCAGGCACATTACTTAATTTCGCCCATTTGCCATCGGCTTTCAAAACGATGACGGGATTATTCGCAAGATTATTTGACACCCATAAATTACCACTTTTATCAAAAGCCAAACCTGTGACGCGGCGGCGAAAAGGGTCTGCTGATGCCGCACTGATGGGTGAATTGGAGGCATTATAAATTTTACTCACTTTGCTGCCCACCAATTCGACTAAGCCGTTTTGGACAGAACCTGCGTAAACCTTACCTGTTTTTGCATTGATTTCAACATTATGAAAATCACGGCTAATGATACTATCATTGAGGATTTGTGTATATAAACCATTGTAATTCAACCATTTACCATTAATTAAAGAAGCAAAGCCTTCGCCATTGTCGCGTGGATTGATGCCCGTTAATCCACCGAAAGCGACCCAAGCCGATGTATCTGTCACAGCAATATCGCTTGACTCCCGGGAGTAAGGGGAGTCAAATTCGACAACAGTGCAGTTGGCATCGGTTGCTTTGTTCAAAAAACGATAGCCATTGAATTGGTCGGCAAAATAAATGCGCCCAGTAGCATCTTCAACTGCCCCAAGAGGGCGATTGACACAACTGCCACCGACGTTTTTAAATGTACCATTTTTATTGAAAATCAAGGTTTTACCATTGCTAAAAACATCTTTATTCCCAAAACCAACGAGCAAGTTTTGGCTTTCAGCCGTCAAAAATTGAACTTTAAAGCCTGTTTCGTGGCGGATACTGAGGGGTCTGTTGTTCTGTAAAACAGCAAGACTGTCATTCAAATCGAAGTACAATTTATTGTCATAAACTGTCAAAACCTTTGTTGTATATTGATTAGGAAAACCCGAAGCAGCATCTAATTTTGTCCATACTTTAAAATCGGCTAAATTCAAACGTGCATCATTCGACACGTTATATATACCCCCCTCAGTAGCCGCCCATATTTTGCCTTCAAAAACGACGACGCTGTATGTTTTTAGCTTTGTAAATGTTGTATATACAAATTCTCCACGTCTCATATCGAGCTTTGAAATGCCAAAACCGCAAGCTAAGTATGCCGTATCGTTTACAAAAGAAGCGTCATAAATCGTCTTGTCTCCCAGAATTGAACTGTTGTTTTTTATATCTGGTAAGTTCAAGTTTTTAACATTATCATTGGTACGAATGAGGTCAATATTGTTATTCTCGTAGGCAACAAACAGCGTTTTTGCCGCTTTATTGAATCTAACAAGGCTTGCACCGACATCAGTCAGCGTATTGAGTCTGTCTAATTTTTCAATCGTCAAACTCGTTTTATTCATTTTTAAAACAGACAAACCTGTTGCCCAATACACATCATTATCGGCTTGCGTCACGCTCAAACCTGTGCGATATGGCAGGTGCGTGCGCCATTCGCCGATTTTTAAATCGTTTTGAGAAAACAAAAAATGTGGCAATAAAACAATAAGAAAGGCATGTAAAAGCACTTTGTTCATATCTTGTAAGGTATTGATTGTCAATTTTTTATGAAAATAAAATGCAAAATTAGCTTTTTAGTTGGTTTGAGATAAAACCTTTGGAAGAAATTTTTATTGCATTTTGGGGAAATATTAAGATTGTAAAGCAGCATTTAGTATCATAACTTAAAAACAAAACACAACTTCAGTGGATTTTGATTTGGAAGCGCAGGTAAAAGAGTTGATAAAATAAAAACGCCTCTAAGAGATTGGTCGTCTAAACATAGTTTCTATATTTGCATTGAATGACTTTTTAAATTTTATTGAAATCAAAAATTAAAAACTATGCT
>JAYTMI010001021.1:0-2401 GCA_043728625.1 Saprospiraceae bacterium
GGCGACGAAATAAAAGTCGCTGATGCAGAAGGTTTTGTCGAAGAAGTTCAGGTTTTTAATACCATCCTTAGAACCCGTGACAACCGTTTTATCACTGTGCCAAATGGTTTGGTGACATCTGGAAACATCACCAACTACACGGGTCAAGGCAATCGTCGTGTGGATATGGTTTTCATCGTTGATGAACCCAACTCTGTATCAAAAGTCAAAAAAGTCATTCTTGAATCAGCCGCCGCTTGTCCGTTTATTCTGCAAAACCAACCAATGGAGTTATTCCTTGAACATTTTAATTGCGATGAATTGCATTTTGCGGTTCGCCCTTGGTGCAAAGCAGAAGATTATTGGCAAGTTTGGGCTTTTATGCAAGAAGCTGTCAAAAATGGCTTCGATGAAGCTGAATTGACAGGTAATATTCACTACTTACAAATGGTTCAAGATAGGAATGATTTACAGGAATCACGAAAACAAAGTTAGCAATCTACCCCCTCAGTATATTTCATATAAACATACTTCTACAACATGAAAAACGACATATTTCTTCTATTGCTTTGTTTGGTCTTTAGCCAAACAACACTGGCTCAATCGCCTTTTCAAAAAACCTATTGCAACCCAGTTGACATCAATTATCAATATAATTTTGAACAACTGAATGAGAAAATATCCTATCGCTCGGGTGCAGACCCAGTTATTGTCAACCATAAAGGCGAATATTACTTGTTTGTCACTATTTCAGGTGGGTATTGGCATTCCAAAGACTTGATACATTGGAATTATATAAGACCAGACAAATGGCCATTCGAAGACATGTGCGCGCCAGCCGCCTTGTCAGTGCGCGACACTTTGTTTTTGTTTCAATCTACATTTGAACAAAGACCTATTTTGTATTCAACAAAACCCGAAAAAGGTGAATTAAAGTTTTTCAATCGTTGGATGCCGCGTCTGCCAAAAGATATTGGACCATGGGACCCCACCATTTTCCACGACAACGATACCGATCGTTGGTTTATGTATTGGGGTTCGTCGAATGTTTATCCCATTTTTGGTGCCGAGTTGGATTATTCCAAAAAATTGGCTTATAAAACCGATTACAAAGGCTTGATTACGCTCAAACCAAAGCTGCATGGTTGGGAAAGATTCGGTAGAGACCACAGCGACACCATTACGCCTTTTACTGAGGGGGCATGGATGACCAAGCACAACGGCAAATATTACTTGCAATACGGCGCACCCGGCACTGAATATAATGTGTATGCCAACGGCACTTACACCAGCAATGACCCATTGGGACCATTCTCGTATGCACCATACAATCCAGTTTCATACAAGCCCGCAGGTTTTGTAACAGGCGCAGGGCATGGCAACACTTTTCAAGACAATTATGGCAATTATTGGAATACAGGTACACCATGGATTGCCGTTAATTGGAATTTTGAACGCCGAATCGCTCTATTTCCTGCCGGTTTTGACAAAGACGATCAAATGTTTAGCAACACCCGTTTTGGCGATTTCCCGCATTATTTACCAACTAAAAAGTGGACCAATAAAGATGATTTATTCACTGGTTGGATGTTGTTGTCTTGTAAAAAACCTTGTGGGGCATCGTCTGTCAGAGATACTTTCCGTGCATCAAGAGCTACCGATGAAAATCCACGTACCTTTTGGGTTGCTAAAGAAAACAAAGCAGGCGAATGGTTGACCGTTGATTTGGAAAAAGAATACGATGTAAAAGCCGTTCAAATCAATTTTACGGACTTCAAATCAGACATATTTGCCAGTGATTCAACCGTTTATACGCAATATAAAATTCAACACTCACTCGATGGCGCAACATGGGAGACAATTGCAGATATGACACTGGAAAAAACAGATCGTTCCAATCCTTATTTTGAAATGGAAAAACCGATTCGCACCCGTTTTATTCGCTACGTTCATGTTTACTCTAAAACACCGAATTTAGCCATCAGCGATATACGAGTTTTTGGCAACGGTTTTGGCAAAGCACCGGAAGTACCTCTAACCTTTGGGGTTTTACGTGACCCAAATGATGAGCGCAATGCTTTTATTTCATGGTCAAAAGCGCCTAATGCCGTCGGTTACAACATCCTTTGGGGCATTAACCCAGACAAATTGTACCAAACTTATCAAGTCTGGGCGGACGAAAGCAATAAATTAGAAATCCGTGCTTTGACACTTGGAGAGCGTTATTTTTATGCGATTGAAGCGTTTAATGAAAATGGCGTTTCGGAGAAGAGCGCAGTCATTTCAGATAAAGAAAAATAAAAACATATTTAAGAAACTTAAAACGAACCTAAAATGCCAGAAATTACAAACGATTCAAACGAATTAAACAACCCACATGACAAATTTTTTAAAGGCGCAATGGGCATGATTTCCATTGCTC
>JAYTMI010001022.1:0-3745 GCA_043728625.1 Saprospiraceae bacterium
CAATGATAAATACGTCTTTGTAAGCAATGGCAACAACGATTGTATTTCTGCGATTGACATTATGACCAACAAAGTTGTCAAAAACATACCCCTCAGTATAGACGCACGTTTGGGCAAATTGCGGGGTGTCATTCCCTTTGGCGTGGCTCTTTCTCCTGACAAAAAACGCTTGTATGTGGCAGAATCGGGCGTTAATGCCGTGGGTGTTATTGATGCCGAAACGCTGAATGTTATAGGGCATATTCCCACAGGCTGGTTTCCATCTAAACTAAAAGTAAGTAATGACGGCAAAAAACTCATCGTTGCCAACGCCAAAGGTTACGGCAGCGGACCCAATGGCGGTAAAAATTTTGCTATGACCGATGCGGGTAGTTTTATTGGTGCATTGATGTACGGTTCGGTTTCTGTGATGGATATTCCCTCAGATGAGGAACTGAAAAAGGAAACCGCACAAGTCGTTGAAAACAATTTCAAATTTACCAAAACAAACAAAAAAGCTCCTGAAAATGCCCTGTATGACAGCATAAAATACATCGTTTTTATTGCCAAAGAAAACCGCACGTATGATGAAGTTTTTGGACAGTTGTCCAATGGTGATGGCGATGCGTCTTTAGCACGTTTTGGTTTAGGCGTGCCTGTTTCAAGTAAAAAATACAATATTCACTTGCCAAAAGTAGATGTTTTGCGTAATCACATCCAATTAGCGAAACGCTTTGCCATTTCTGATAATTTTTATTGCGATTCAGATGTTTCGGCAGATGGTCATCGGTGGTTGGTCAATACCTATCCGAATGAGTGGTGTGAAACATCAACTTCAGCAGCTTATGGCGGTAAATTGTCTTTGGTGGATAGCTCAAAAGCTCCCGGAAACTTAGCGATTTATGGTACTGCGGGGTCTATTTATCCCGAAGATTACAATGAAGCAGGCTCGATTTGGGATCATTTGGACAGAAACAATATAGATTTTTTCAATTTCGGCTTTGGTGTCGAAATGGCGGCGGCTTACAGCGACAGTACCATGAAGTATATTGGCGAATTATACACCGTCAATTACCCATTGCCTGCGCCTTTATTTGACAAAACTTCTCGTACTTTTCCGACGTACAATATGGCGATTCCCGACCAATTTAGGGCTGACCTGTTCATGCAAGAGTTCAAAAAACGGTGGAGTAATAACAATTTACCACCGGTGTTAACATTGATGTTACCCAATGACCATGGCACCACAGAGCGACCAAAAGCAGGTTTTCCGTTTCAAGCGAGTTATATGGCGGACAATGATTTAGCCGTTGGCCGAACAATCGAATTTTTGTCAAGAACGCCGTATTGGAAAAATATGCTCATCGTTATCACAGAAGACGATGCACAAGGCGGCGTGGATCATGTGGATGCACACAGAAGCCTTTTACAAGTCATTTCACCTTATGCCAAACGCAATTATATTGGGCATGTGCATTACAGTTTTGGCAGTATTTTTAAAACTTTTGAGGATATTTTAAAAATTCCCTACCTCAATCAATACGATGCAGGCGCAACGGATTTGTTGGATTTGCTCATGCAAACACCTGATTTTACACCTTATAATGCCTTGGCAGCCGATGCTCAAATATTTGACCCCGCTAAAGCCTTAACGCCTTTTGATGAAAAATTTGATTGGAAAGCGTTTTCAGAATCAGAAGAATTAGACCGTACAGAAACCATGCAGAAACGGCGAGCAGAGGATGATAAAGAGAATAAAATGAAGAAAAAGATGACTAAAAAGAAGAAGAACAAGCCTAAGGAAAAATAAAGTTTATAGATTCGTCTATCAATTTCAGAAAAAATCAAACAGCAAAAAGGATATAACAGCAAAATAGGAAAAAATTGAACCTATTATTCTAAAACCTATTTTTACAAAAAATCTAAAGCTTTTGACAGATGGAAAATCAGTTAAGCCCTTTTGAGGGCACAGGAATCCGTAAGGTATGGCACAACGAGCAATGGTATTTTTCTGTTGTGGATGTCATTGAAATTTTGACCGATAGCCCAACACCGAGTAAATATTGGGAAAAGGTTAAAAAAAGAATGAAAGACGAAACCTTAAAAGACCTTTCCCCAAATTGGGGAAAGCTGAAATTGAAAGGTTTAGATGGAAAAAGTTACCCTTCCGATTGCGCCAATACTGAGGGGGTACTGAGAATTGTCATGTCTGTACCTTCACCCAAAGCAGAGCCGTTAAAATTGTGGCTTGCCCAAGTCGGTACGGAACGCATTCAGGAAACCGAAAACCCCGAATTGGGTTTTGAAAGAATGGCAGAATTATACAAAACCAAAGGTTATCCTGATGATTGGATTGACAAACGCATAGAAAGTATTAAAACCCGAAATAAACTAACCGATGAATGGAAAAATAGAGATGTTAAAGAGGGTCAAGAATACTCGATTTTGACGGCTATCATTGCAAAAAGCACTTTCGGATTAACACCCAAAGAGCATAAAGACTTTAAAGGGCTAACCAAAACGAATCAAAATCTGCGGGACCACATGACACCATTGGAGCTGATTTTTACCTCATTAGGCGAGGAATTGACAAGGCAGAGAGCCATTAAAGATGATGCACAAGGCTTTGATGAAAACAAAAATGCCGCTCTTCAAGGAGGAAAAACAGCAGGTAAAGCGCTTAAAATGGTTGAAGACGAGGAAGGAGAAAAAGTGGTATCGAATAAAAATTATTTGAAATCTTTGAAATGATTATTTCAGAAAAATTTCCGTCCATGACAACTAAAGAAATATTGGATTACGTCAAACAATATCCCACTCAAAAAGTCAAAATAGCTATTACTGATATAGATGGCATACTGAGGGGTAAGTATATATCTGCTGAAAAGTTTCTTTCCATAGCCGATGATACTTTTGGCTTTTGCGACGTGGTTTTTGGTTGGGATATGGCGGATGTCTCTTACACCAACAGCACTTACACAGGTTGGCACACGGGTTATCCCGATGCGAAAGCAAAAATAGATTTAAGCACATTTCGCAAAATACCGTGGGAAAAGGACATCCCCTTTTTCTTAGCAGAATTTGTCACCGATGATAATGAGCCGCTATACACATGTCCTCGTCAATTATTGAAAAAAGTGGAAGCAGATGCTCAAAAAGCGGGTTTTACGCCTTATGTCTCGCAAGAATTTGAATGGTTTAATTTTGCAGAAACACCACAATCGGCGGCGGATAAAGGCTTTTTAAACCTCTCGCCACTTACGCCTGGTATGTTTGGCTATTCAATTTTGAGAAGCAGCTTGAATAATGATTTTTTCAGCAGTTTGTTTGACGACCTAACAAGATTTGGTATTCCGATTGAAGGACTGCATACCGAAACAGGTCCCGGCACGTATGAAGCTGCTATTCAGTATGGCAGAACCATAGAGTCTGCCGATAGAGCTGTTTTGTTCAAGACATCCGTTAAAGAAATCGCTTACAAACAGGGCATTATGGCAACTTTTATGGCTAAAATCTCTGAAAATCTACCGGGTTGTGGCGGTCATGTGCATCAAAGTTTGTGGGATAGTGCCTCAAAGAAAAACCTCTTTTTTGATGAAAAAGACCCGCATAATATGAGTGATTTGATGCGGAGTTACATAGCGGGTCAATTGTTGTGTTTACCTGAAATATTGCCAATGATTGCGCCCAATGTCAATTCTTATAAACGGTTGGTTGAAGGTGCTTGGGCTCCTACGACCTTGACTTGGGGTATTGACAATCGGAC
>JAYTMI010001023.1:0-2060 GCA_043728625.1 Saprospiraceae bacterium
GCTTCTAAGCGTTTTTTTAGTTCGTTAACTGTTATATCCATTTTAACTATTGATTATTGATTAATTGCTATTGATTAACTGCAAATTTATGAATGAAAGTTTGATTTGTATTAATATTTCGGACTTTTAAAAAATAAATACCTGTTGGGGTGTTGCCCAAATTCATTTGTCCCCCCCTCAGTATTTCGCGCTTTTGAAGCTGTCCGACGAGGTTAAAAAGGCTCATTTCATAATCATCTTCATTGCCTTTTTTCAAATCAATATACAAACGGTCTGATGCGGGGTTTGGATAAACGGTCATAACTTCCGATAAAGGCAATTCTCGAGTGGACAATGAACTGGTATTTTGAGCCACTTTATTGCCAACAACGGCGCGAATCATCAAGGCACCCAAGGGATAATATGGGATGGTATCCCATTTACTATTGATTTTTGTAAATATATATTTCGCTTTGTCAAAGCTGTTTCTGTCCAAACCGATGGGAATTTGGTCATCAACATTCTGATAACCTACATAAAAAGTAGTATTGGCGGGTAGGAAAATAGCGGTGTCTCTGCCACCTGTTTTGGTTTCAAGTCTGTAAGTTGTCATGCCTTGAAGGGAATCCACTTTAGCATCAACTGAAAACGGCGAGACGTTTTTCTTTTCATAAATCGGTGTTGTATTCAACGAATCTTTCCAAATCTGAATGTTGAATTTCGGATCTATGAATTGATACTTTTTACGCACATAGGGAAAGGAAAACTGCACTCCACGCAATGTATCCGCCACATTCGTACGGAACTGAATCGCTGTTTGTTGACTGAAACCTGTGGCTGCATACATCAATTCTGCTGTACCATCGTCGTAAGCAAAATAGTTTGAAAAAACTGTTTTGCGGGTTACGACATCGTTTCGAGTAGCGGCTTTTGTTAAATCTTTCCCTTCTTGCCCAGCAATCACAAGACTATTTTCAGTTGTAACAATCAGGTTTTCAGTTGTTGAAGGTACAGTGCCGAGTTGACTGCGCAGCGACAACGGATATGTTTTAGTAGCGGATTGATAAAACTGATTGGGCGGCACGTTCACACCGTCGAGAATCGTAATGGTCGAAACGGCTGAAACACCTGTTGAAGTCGTGATTTTTACATTTGTATTTGTCGGATTGCGTTGGTCAACGAAATGATTATACAGACGTGCATTAAATTTATCATTCACCTCAGTCGCCACATTAGGAAACGCATGTTTCCACGGCATAGAACTATAGCGTGTCAAAAGCGGACGGGGCGCATCCACAAAAGCCAAATCATCAAGGGTTTTATCATTTAAACGGCGATTTGTGCCAATTTTCACGTAATCGAGGTGCCACAATTCATTGGCACCGTCAATTTGACCATAGTTGAAGTAGCGGAATTGAAATTTACCATAAAAATATTTGGCATCCTTGATGGGCACAAAATACATGGTAAAAGGTGGAAAACTATCGTCTGCGATATAGCTTTTTAAGCCTTTGAAAACGCGGGCAATTTGCCAATTGCCTGCATTGTCTCTAAATTCTAAAACCATTGAATCTTTTTCCAAAGGTTCATAACACAAGCCTTTGGGTTGCAAAAAGAAAGTCATATAAATGGAATCCGAAGCTGCCAAAGGGCGTTTGCTGCCATCTGGATTCATAAAAGTTCGCAGATTGATATAGTTCGAGGTCAAATAATCGCCTTTACCATATTCACCCGCTTGCCCATAAGGTTTGCCATTGTAGTTGATACCGTCAAAAGTTGCTACACCTACTGAGGGGGGGCTAAAACCCATCGTTGAATTGACAAAAACTTTGTTATCAAGCCATAAATTAGGGTCTGGATAAGGACCTGGATAGCTGAAATCGTCAATAAAAGGCAGGTCAATCGAGTCTGGAATGAGGCTTTCTGCTTGTGGCAAGTCGGCATATTTCTCTAAAACTGGATAAGTACTGAGGGGGAGTAACCGAACACCTTCCGTTTGAGCTTGCACACAATAAGTGCTGAAAACGAGTAAAAAAGCAATGTAAATACGTCTCATGTTGAGATTGTGAGATTATGAGATT
>JAYTMI010001024.1:0-2874 GCA_043728625.1 Saprospiraceae bacterium
ATTCGTAAATTGCAGCATGAAACTCGAGGCGGCGATATTTATGAAAATGGTGAATTGATACCCCTCAGTAAATTTGATTGGCTTACTCAAAAAATTAAAACAGAAAGCATTATGGACTTAAAGGGACTCAAAGAAACAGCAAAATTGAATCATCGGCTTTTGAACCTTTTGAACGGTATAGACAAAACGAACGACAAAGTTGAGGAAGGCACGGAGGAAACTGCTCCAAAGAAAGTAACAAAGAAAAAAGCAGTAGCCAAACCTACGGCAAAAAAAATCTTATTTCTCGGCGCAAATCCTTTTGACACAGGTAAATTAAACTTGAAAGAAGAATATGCCGGAATTGCCAAACAATTGGAAGATAAAGGTGCAAAAGAACGTTTGGTTTTAAAATCAGAGTTCTGTACAGATTTAGAAGGTTTTCAAGAAAAAACGAATACATTTCGACCGAATATTTTGCATTTCGCTGGACATGGCAGTGATGCAAATGGAGAATTAGAAGCCTTCGGTCGTGGCATTGGTCGTCCAGATTGGAAAGAAAACATCGGTCTCATTTTTCATAAAAGCGGATATGGTGGTGCCATGTTAATCAATGATGCAACGCTTGATTACAATTTTCAAACTTTCATTGAAGATGATAAAATTCCGATTGAGGTGCTTGTTTTGAATGCTTGTTACTCCACAAATCAAGCTGAGGTATTGTCAAAAAGAGTTAAATATGTCGTAGGCGTACATAACAGTATTGACGACAATGCCAGTATTGATTTTAGCGCAGGATTTTATTATGGATTATCGGATGGAAAAACAATCGAATCTGCATTTCGCTATGGTAAAGGTCGAGCAATGCCCAAACTGAAAGATAAAAATCAGATTGTGTTGTTTATTGAAGGTGTTATCTCAAATCTGTAAATCTCAAATCTGTAAAAATTATTACATCATTCTGCAATAAACACACCGCTTGGTTAGAAGTCGTCGAAGGCATTGAAAAAGTAATAAATGATGTTTTGAAATAAAAAAAAATATCTGCTGGCACAATGTATTCGCTCGTAAGCCTCACCAGAGGCGCAACATACTATATCATACGTCTCTGACGTGGATGTAATTCGTCATAATCCCCCGATGGTGGACACCGCGCAAGGGTTTTGGTCATTCAGCAAAGCAGGACACGCCTTAGCGGATTTGCATATCACTACGAAAACGCCCCACATACTATTGACGAAGGAAATCCCGACAATGACGGGAAGGGGGTACTTGTAACGGGTGCAGAAAGCGGACATTTCCGCGTCGAAAAGATGCGTTTTCCAAGCAAAACAGATAAAAGTTATATTCTCTACAACAGCCACATCCGCATCGAAAACATACCCCCCTCAGTATATGAATACGTCGTGAACGGCAAAAGTGCGCTCGAATGGGTGATGGAACGCTACGCCGTAACGACACACAAAGACAGTGGCATCAAAAACGACCCGAATGATTGGGCTGCGGAAGTGGGCAATCCGCGCTATATTTTGGATTTGGTTTTGAGCGTGATAACGGTGAGTTTGGAGACGGTGCGGATAGTGAAGGGGTTGCCACAGGTACGGTTGGAGTGGTAGCTGTTTTTAACTTCTCACCTCACGTTTGATACAATCATATTGGCTCATTTTAGAGATGGGTGGCAGTTTGCTATCCTTGTGTTTAACGATAAAAATAAAATCATCGCAATCATTTTCAGTAAACACGCCACGCCTAAGTGCTTCACACAGAAAATCCATTGTTGTCAAATATTGGATATGATGTGTGTTACAATAGTTTTTAATGTCTTTCAAATTAGAACTGGCAAGAATATTTTGATTGAACCTTGCATAAGCCATACAAGCACTTTCGCCATCGCCATACAGTTTTTTTAACTGTATAAATTCTTTAAAAATAGGATTGCTGTACTCATTTTTAGGAAAAGGCAGTTGTTCAATTGTTTTAAATGTAAATAGGTTATCAACTTGGACAATGCCTGTTTTGAATTTACGCAATTCGTCAGCCACAATGTCGAGTACATAGAGGCGATATTCAGGGAAAATAGCGGGCAAACTCAGGTGTTTGCTCGCTTTCATAAAATGAATGATAACATCAGCATCAAGAAGTATGATTTGCCCTTTTTTGCTCATAGCTTAGTTTAATTCGTCAACAGTGGTGTTTGGAATATCAAAAATATTAATGCCAATATCATTCATAAAACCAGCATATCGGCTTTCGGAAATAATTTCGGTATCAAATAATTTTTTTGCCATATCTCCATAGTCACCAATGACCCGATTCTCATTCGTTTTCTCGTAAAGTGCCCGCGAATAACCATATCTGGTAGCACTTAATATGACATTTTTAGAAAAATTATCGAAAATAGTATCCGATAAGAAGCCTAAATCTTTCAACCGTATCAATAAAGCTTTTCTTGAACAACCGAAATAATTTTCAATTTTCAGAATTGTGGAAAGAGAAATACAATCTTTATCCCATTCTTGTTCAGGAATAAGAGAGATAATCCCATTTTTAGGCATAAGAAAAAATGAAGCGAAAAGGTCTGCTTTATATTCTTCGATGTCTGCTTTTTTGTCAAAACGCCCTGTTTGACAGATTTGATATTCAAAATCAGCTTGAATAAAAAGATGATATAACTCGTGGCAAATTGTAAAATTTTGTCGTCCGACGGGCTGTTGCGTATTGATGAGTATAAAACGTTTGGTTTCTTGCCCATTGATTGTTTTCAGAGCCATACCAGATATACCTATACTGAGGGGTTTGAAAACAGAAATAACATTATGGAAAAGTAACAAACTTTCCAAGTTTAATGCTTCGACACCGCTTAATCCGCTTTTATTGCGAAAATCGGCAGCTTTA
>JAYTMI010001025.1:0-4009 GCA_043728625.1 Saprospiraceae bacterium
TAAACTCCCCTTCGTTGATAAGGTTGGCGTAATAAATGTCAAAACCACCTTTTGAACCTTCCATATTTGCGACAAAAAACAAAGCGGGTTTGCCAAACATTTCGCCCAAACAAGGGTGTTTCGCTATCCAAGCACCGTTTACGCCTTTTACTTCATTGGCTGCACCCCAATTATCTCCTGAACGATTTGAGTAATAAATTTTCGACTCCCCGATATCATTACCCGAAAGAGCGAAACGAGTGAAATACATCGTTTTGCCATCCGCTGTAATGCTCACATTGCCTTGATGCACACCGATGCGATTCACTTCGCCACCAAGAGCTTCGGGGGCATCCCAAGCACCATCTGTCTTTTTTATTGATTTGTATATTTTTGCAAAATAATCACCTTCTTTGCCGTTCAAAATGGTCACTTTACCATCGCGCATAGCAGCAAAATAAAGCGCCTCGCCATCGCTTGTTACTGAAGGGGAGTATTCAGCATTGGGCGTATTGACTTTACCAGGTATATTTTCAAGCAAAAGTTGTGGATTTTCCTTCATGCGCATCGCCAAACGTGCGCCGTCGAGTTCAGATTTTGCCAAAGCCTTTTTACCTTCATCTGTTGCCGAAGCGATGTACTCTTCTAATGTGACAAGTGCTTCATCGTACTTTTCATTCATTTTGAGCATCATGCCGTAGTAAAACTGCGCATCAGGATTGGCTTCGCCCACCGATTTTTTATCACGCGCCATAGCACGCGAAAAGTTCTGCTCGGCTCTGGCATAGTCCCGAAGGTACATATTCGCTAAACCCATTTTATAAACAGCAGAACGGTCTTTCGTTTCGTCGTAATACTTCGTGTACCATTCAAGTGCCGTGAAATAGTCTTTTGCTTCAAATTTCGTATCGGCAACTTGCAAAATATATTCAGGACGACTCGCATTCAAGGGCTGTGCAACAAGCGTTGAGACACCCCTCAGTATAAGCACGAGTAAAAGGATATTTTTAATTTTCATTTTAGAAAAATAATTTTGAGTTGATGTAAATAAATGATGAGTGATAAATGATAAATGATGAAATAGCTGAATTGAGCTTTTTACCATTCATACTTCATCATTCATACTTCATCATTTATATTTTTTAGTATTTCGGACAAAGAATAGTCGCTGGTGGATTCGGTTTTTTGAATATTTTACCCACATAACCAATCGCTATTTCAAAACCATCTCTGATACTTGAATTACTACGCAAACTTGAAGTCGTCAAATCGTAAGAAGCACCGACACGCAAATCACCCAATTCAACACCCAACAGTGCTTGTACGGCATCACCCAAACGATAACCTAAACCACCTTTAAATACAGTATTCTTTTTCGGATCCAATTTGAAACCGACCATAGCCTGTACCATCGTCTCCGTTTGACCGCCTGCTGTACGAAGAATAACGGCAGGTTGCAACGAAATTTGCTTTGTCAAAGAAAAATCAACCATACTATACAAATTAAAACGAGTCGGCAATTTGGAAATTGTCGTCGAGATAAGATTGTACTTCGGTCCAAGCAAATGCTCAACAGACACACCAATATTGAGCGTATTATTCGTTTTAGGGTCTAAAACACTCCTAAAATTTGCGCCAATACTGAAATCGCTGTACGATTTACCTTTGGTATCAATATTCCGCACATCTAAACTTGTACCGGTGGGGCTAAGAATACCATCAGAAAAACGCAATTTGTCGGCATCTACCCTGCGCGAAACAAGACCATACTGAACGCCCAATGACAACACATTCGTTGCCTTATTGTCCAAACCAATATGGTATGCGCCATTGAAGCCCGCCAAACTATTGGTCAAAACACCAACACCTGTTTTGTCTTGATGTAAATTAACGCCAACGCCAATCCAGTCTTGCTTCCGAAAACCTTTAATGGGAAGGTCAATGTGCAAAACAGGGGTTTGGTAGCCGTTTTTAACAGTACCCGTTCCACCGCCATACCATTGGCTGCGGTAAAGTCCGCTGATGCGGAAAGTGCCTGCAAAAAGCCCTGTTTGTGCAGGGTTGACAGACAGCGGCACATACTGAAACTGTGTAAAGTGGATGTCTTGCGCCGCCATACTGAGGGGTAGCGCAAGAGCCATAATGAGTAGAGTTCGGTTTAATCTCATACCTAATTCTTATGTTTTATAAGATTAAAATGTAAAGACGAATCAATCGCCGATTATTTGATATTCAAAAACACCCATTCATTAATGGGACGTTTAAATGTCTTAGTTGCTTGAAAAACAATATTTTGATGCAAAATAGGAACTTTAAAGAATTGGGCAAAATAAATATTAAAAAAAATGCCCAATGTTCGTAATTGGTTATTCGTTATTGGGGATTAGGGATTGGTTATTGGGCTAATCGCCAATAACCAATCCCTAATCCCCAATAACGAATAACCAAACAAAAGCAACAGATTTCCCTATCAATCGTTATTTTTGCGCCTTAATTTTTCAAAAACAGATTTCATTTTGCTCAACAATATATTTCTTACATCAAAATTGTCTTTTTTTTCTCAAAATACTGAGGGGGGGCAAAAGTTGAAAACAGGTTCGGGAAACTTTAAAAGTTTCCCGAACCTTTACCCTTGGCACATTGCCCCTTGCACTTTGCTTTTTGCTTTTTGCTCCTTGCTCTTTGCCCTTTGCTTTTTATGCCCTAAAAATGCAACAGCGCAAAACCCTTATGCAACGTCACCTTTGGGGCAAACGATAGACTCCAACCGTGTCCAAATATTGAATGCACGGACAGCCGAAATAATTTTAATAAAAAATCAAGAGGCTAAAAAGTTTAAAGGACAAGTGGTTCTGCAGCAAAAAGATGCACGTTTGTTCTGCGATTCTGCCATTTTGGATGCCTTTGACAACATTTTTGCCAAAGGCAATGTCGTCTTGAAACAGGGCGATTCGACGAGCATTTTTGCGGATTCTTTGACCTTTCGTGGTCTGACACGCATTGCTGACTTATACGCCAATGTCGTTTTGGTCAATGGTGAAAAAAAGTTGTTTACGCAGAAATTGAATTACAACCTCAATACCAAAGTCGCTACTTACGACACCAAGGCAACCCTCACCGACCCACGGACACAATTGACGAGTAAAAGAGGTGTCTATAATGTCGCTACAAATCAAGCGTTTTTCAAAGAACAAGTACTGGTTGTGGACAAAGATTTTGACCTCAAAACAGATACGTTGAAGTTTGATACGAAAAACAACATCGCAACGTTTCTCGCACCGACACTTATTTATATGAAAGACTCGGCGCAATTCTATACTGAGGGGGGCTATTACGACCTTCAAAAAGACAATGCAGAGTTTACGAAAACCCCTCAGTATAAAAAGAAAACGCAGGTCGCCGTAGCAGATACCATGCTTTATGACGGTAAAACAACGATAATTACCCTAAAAGGCAATGCTTCAACAGAAGACTCGGCTCGAAAAGCCCGTGCCTCGACTATTGTTTACAACCGTACAACAGAGGAATCGCAGCTAAAAGGTCATGCCCATTTTGAAGACGAGAAACAAAATGTGGATTCTGACACCATAATATATAGTGGTAAAACAAAAACCTATGCCACACGCGGTCGGTCAAAAATCGTCAACGAAAATCAGATTCTCGAAGCAGATTTCGTAGATTTTGATTCAAAAGACTCCGTTGGTATCGCCAAAGGACATGTGTTTTGGCAGGATACCTCAGCTAAAACGACATTGCGTTGCGACTCAATGGCTTATGATCAACGCAATGACTACATTAAAGCAGCAGGAGGACGACCCATTTTGACCTCGCTCATTGAAAATGACACCCTCTGGCTTCGAGCCGATACAATTATTACTTTCAAGCCCAATCCTGCCGATACTTTCCGCTCCATGTACGCTTATCATAATGTGCGGATGTTCAAAAAGAACTTTCAATCGGTCTGTGATTCTTTGACTTATACCCAACAGGACTCTCTTTTTAGGTTTTTTAAAGACCCTATTATATGGTC
>JAYTMI010001026.1:0-2089 GCA_043728625.1 Saprospiraceae bacterium
CGTTTTGAGCCGACAACGATGTTAAAATGGTAAAAATACTGAGGGGTATGAGAAGTCCAATTTTTTTCATGTTCGTCTTATTTTTGTGTGCAAAGGTTGTCAAAAAAACAAAGTTCACAAAGCACTATAACGTGTCTCTTTGTGAACTTTGTTTTTAATAGTCAAAATTTAAGATTTTAGAGCTTTTTAGCTGAATCAACAGCCAAACCGCTTTTCCATGTGGTGCGACAAATGCCATTTTCACATTGTTTTTGCATGGTCAAATTGCCTTTGTCGTCATATATTTTTAGCGAACCGCTTTCCAACTCATTGATATAGGTACCTTCGGCAGCGATTTTTCCATTCTCGTGATATTCGATAAAAGGACCGTTTTCGGTATTGTTTTTATAAACAATAATCTCTTTGATGTTGCCACTGTTAAAAAAGAACTTCCATTTACCATCCATCGCGCCGTTTTCATATTGCCCTTCTGATTTCAAATGTCCATTTTCGAAATAGGACTTGAAAACACCTGTAAAACTGCCATTTTCATCGAAATTGCGGCGTTCTCTCACTTGTCCGTTTTCGTAATAAAAAATTTGTTCACCCCTCAATACACCCGCTTTGTAGTTCGATTCTTCGCATTTTCCGCCATTTTCAGTAAAGAAAGTTTCGTGCAAACCTTCTTTAAGTTTTGTTTTTGGATCAATCGTAAATCGCTCGACAAGTTGCCCTGCTTCATTTTTATTTTCAACGACAGATACATTGCGACAACTACTGAGGGGTAAGAGGATGAGTAAAAATAAGACTATCTTGTTCATGCTTTGCCTTTCAAGTTTTTGATTATCAATGTTTTAAATGTTTCCTTGTTCATTCATTCAACGTAAGAACTTAAACGACGTTGCATTGGGTGATAGTATGAAATGTTACAATTTTAAATTTTAGAATGTAAGAACTTCTATTTTAGTTGGGCTATAAGTTAATGATGCGTTAACGATGCAAAAAAGGATAGTTACTTTTAGTTATATTTGCTTCATCGAAAAATTAAAGCATTTTTTCACTTCTTTCAGCAAACGAAAACTATGAAAATTTTTAAAGGACTACTTTGTTTTCTCTTCTTTTGTTTTGTTCCCATTTCTTGCGATATTACTGACACCTTAAAAACTGAAGTGACTGTGCTGCGTGAACAAGCCGTTATTTCGCTTAATGATGCTATCAATACGCTCCAAAATCAATCAACGGACTGGAAACCTGTCTTGAAAGACCTTGAAACCAAAATTGATAAAAGGGTGCAAGATGCCTTGACGTACAACATTCCTTACATCACTAATTTGGCTTCCCAAAGGGCTTTATCGTCTGTTTTGTGTGTCAAAGAATCGGTAAAAGATGAAGTGCTGTATTATTTACAAGTCGTTAGGGCTGAATTAGTTACAGGCATTTTACCGCCTTTACCGCACACAAAAATTTGTGCGACTTCGCAAGTCACTCTTGACCTCAATTCGCCAAGAAACATCCGCAACCAAATCGTTTACACAGGTTATTATATTCACACAAAAGACTCTATCAAAGCCTTTTTGGTGAATGATACTGGACGAATTGAAATACTTAAAAACAGAATAGGTTTCCCCGATATATCAACAATTACTCTATCGTTAACCGACTATTCTGATGCAGTTTTAACAAATTATACGCATCTACAATTGACGTTTAACAAAGATGTTATTTCGTCAATCGGTATTGATAAAAAACTGCCCGACCCACCCGTTATTGAAACCGCTACGACCTGGCAACGAGAAATTATTTGGATTCCACCGCACACCAACGGCGATAGGGATTTTGATGGCTCTGGACCACGTATGGTTTCTCATGTTTATTTGAAACATGATGGAACTAAGGTATTTGCGCAAATTTATCTCTACGCACAGGAAACAAAATCAAATTGGACAACAGCGGCGGGTACTTCTCAATGGGTTGAAATATATTCTGTCAAGGACGGTTTTCGCATCAACAGAATTAAAGAAGCGACCGATTATCTCAATATTTTACGCAATAACAATGTAGATTATCTGGACACAAGCATTGATGATTATGTCGTCGAAACGGTTGTCGG
>JAYTMI010001027.1:0-4153 GCA_043728625.1 Saprospiraceae bacterium
CTTTGCAAGAGGTTTATGAATATTTGACGATGCGGCGATATGCTAATTTCACGTCAAGTATGAATGGTTCAAAACTGGATTTGACTTTTGATTTATTCAATATTCCCAAATGGCTGCGTCGTCGGTCATTGAGTTTAGTGGTCAACTCGACGGTCAATTTTTCAAACGTAACAGTACCAGTAGGCGTAAAAGTTACATTCAAAGGCTCTGGTAATCAAAAGATTATAAATCTTGATTTTACAAATTTCAAAACAACCCGTATTTTTGATGAAAAAATAGCCCCCTCAGTATTACACGTTTTTCCAAACCCAACAGGTGATTTTTTAACCGTTGAACTACCTTACGACAGTGATAGCGCATCGAAATTGACTGTTTATGACATCACTGGCAGAGTCGTTCTCGCAGAAAAAACAAAGGGAAAAACAGTCCGTTTGAACACCTCAATACTGAGGGGGGGGTATTACGTTTTATTGATTCAACAAGACGAGTCGTTTTATCGCGGTTCGTTTGTCAAATAAGGATGTTAACATTTGGGGTTTTCTTTCTCACTGTCTGTTCATTCAAAAAGTGGCTCTAAATAAAAAATGCCTTTTTTTTTATTTTTTTTTAATACATTACCCAATACACTATATGTTGAATTCATTAAGATACGCCATATTAATAGTTAAAAAAATTATTGTTAAATTTTTTTAATTTTTTGAAACAAAATCAATACAATATATCGTTTACAAATAAAATCGTTTTTTCATTGAATATTTATAAAAAAATTGCTTCTACAAATAAAAATATTTAAGCAAAGGTTGCCTATATAACTATTTTGGTGTACCTTTGTAACTCCACATTCTTGGAAAAATTCCTAAGTTCGTAAATAAATACTCACGAGTCGTCCAAATATTCAAATTTCGACGAATTCACTATGAGAGAAGCAAATTATACAAACTACGCAGTAAAAACAATTCTGCGGCTGCAATAGTTTTTTATCCTTGTCGTGCCGCATAGCTACAAACTTTAACCAAGTTTTTATACACGACACTTTAACCACACATCCTACGCACCACTCAAAACAAGAGTTGAGTGATATACGTAATTCAGAAAAAGCTGATACAGAGCAGCATATAATATACTTTGTGCCTAAATAATGAAAAGCATCAAAAAAACAGTAGAAATTATGAATACTACAATTAAGGTAATTATCAAAGGTCGGCTTGCGTTCGGTACGCAAAAAAGCTATGATATGATGATGGAACAATATACTCGCCGATTAGAGCAATATTACAAAAACGATATTATCTTAAAAGGTGAAGAACATCTATCCGAAGAAGAGATGGCTATCACCGTTCCACGCACCTTATTTGAAATTAACAATGAAAAGACGTGGAAAAATACCATTAATTTATTCAATGAATTGCGTACTTATGCCGTAGCTGGTGTAATGCACATTTGGGTTTTGCAACAAGAAGGAAAACAACTGCTACATGAAGCGATTATCATGCCACAAGGCGATAAATATGCAACAACTCAATATACTCGTGGCGCTACGTTGCTTCGTAAACCAGGCAAAGAAGATAAAGCAATCGAGTTATTGACAAAAGCAATTGAAAAATATGAAGGTTACGAACAAGCCTATGAACGTCGCGGTGTGGCAAATCATCGTTTGGGTCGCCTTGAAGAAGCGATTTTAGATTTTACAAAAAGTATTAGTTTGCATATAAACTCCGAAGCCCTTATTGGTCGCGCCATTATCAAGCGTCAATTAGGTGATTTGGAGGGTGCATTGGAAGATTTGGATTTAGCTGTAAAAAATGCTGTACCTTATCAACCCGTTTTCTGGGCGGCACGTCGCATCAAAGGTGAGTGTCATTTAGAGATGAGTCAGTTGGAAGAAGCAATTTTTGAGTTGAAATTAGTGACTAAACGTTCATTCAAACCCAGTGACCCTAACTTCGCACATCGTCGCAAAGCTTGGGAAACTTATGCACTCACTCTCGAAAAAGCTGGCAAGAGGACTGAAGCAGATGCCGCGTTTCGCGCAGCTAAAGCGATTGAAGTAGTGCCCGGAGTAAATATTGATATGCAGAAATCACCGAATAAAGCGTCTCTTGCTACTGCATAGTAAATTCAACTTTTTAATAATGCGTCCATTATAGATTTATAAAATGGTTCATCAAAATGTATTTGATGAACCATTTTTGTTTCTCAGAACTAACATTTTCGGCAATTTTTTATTCAGGCTTAAAAAATGGGTGTTTTTTGATTGCAAAATTTTATTTTGCAGCCTTAAAATAGAAATGAGAATAATAATTTAAAATATTGAAAAACAATACTTTATGAAAAAGCCGTTTTTATATACTCTACTTTCTTTTGCAACCTTTACGGTGCAAAGCCAAACCACCATCTCTTACACGAAGCCATTGCCCAAAATCAATACGCAAGGCATGATAACGATGCCCGATGGTCAAACGCAAACGATTGAAAACTACTCAGATACTGAGGGGTCTGTTTTTTTCATAATTCGTCATTCAGAAAAAGACACAGCAGGCGGCTCAAATGCTGACTTGAACCCTATCGGACGCAGCAGAGCGAAGGCTTTGCGAAATATACTCAAAAAAGTAAAAATCAATGGCGTTTATTCTACAAATACACCTCGTACCAAAAATACAGCTGCCCCAACTGCCAAACGCAAACATCTGCCCGTCGAAATTTATGACCCTAAAAAACAAAAAGAATTGTTGAGTAGTTTAGTGGATAAAAAAGGTAAATTCCTCGTTGTCGGACATTCCAATACTGTCCACAAATTGGTAAATATTTTGACAGATACCGAACAAGAAAAAGAGTTTTCAGAAAGCGATTACTCACGTCTGTATATTGTTTCTCTAAAAAAAATAGGCACAGCTAAAGTATTGATGATTCGTTTTTGAAAATTTTTATAGACATGCACAATTTAACAACAGCAACAGACCTTGCAGATATACTTGATAGGGTGGATAAATTGACACCTCGAAGCCGTGCTTGTTGGGGCAAAATGACCGTGAACACGATGCTTTGTCATACAGCAGACTACTTTAGGATGATGGTGGGCGACATTCCGACCAAACGTCGGCACTCATATCTATATCAAAATTTTATGAAATGGTGGGTCATGCGCCTTGATAAATTACCACACTCGATGCCCACCATCCTTGAAATTGACCCATCAAAAGGGCATGGCACACCGCCCACGAATTTTGAAAATGACAAGTATTTATTAAAAAACGTTCTTTTAGCCCTTGCCATGCTCCGCGAACAGGAATTGGTATCACACCCGCGTTTCGGCAAGTTCACAAAACAAGAGTTTGGTCGCTTGGCTTATTTGCATTTGGACCATCACTTGCGGCAATTTGGGGTTTAATTTTAGTGGTGAATGGTGAATGTAAAACAGTGATAATTAATGCCTTATATTCGCCGTTTACCATTATCCGTGTGCTTGAAAAGCCTTTGCAACCATATAAGCCGTCGCAGCTGCCAAAGCACCGATTAAAGCTGTTTGCATAGCACCTTTGAACGGTGGTTGACCTATGACACGGCTCTTTAAATAGCCGAAAATCGTTAAAGCCGCTAACGTCACAACAACAGACCACAGCAACGCCGTTTGAGCCACATCGAAAAAGAAATAAGGACACAACGGCACAAAACCTCCCACGACATAAGAAAAACCGATATTAAAAGCCGCTTGCCGCGCCCGTTTTTCATTCGGTTTTTCCAAACCCAATTCAAAACGCATCATAAAGTTAACCCATTTATCACGATCTTTTGCCAGTTCGTTGGCAGCCAAAGTTTGTAGTTCTTCGCTTAAACCATATTCCGCAAAAACCTCGCGGACTTCTGCTTTTTCCTTTTCTGGGTAAAGATGCGTCTCTTCATATTCTCGCTTCAATTCTGAATTATAATGGTCAATTTCGGTTTTTCCAGACAAAAAACCACCAAGACCCATTGCTATTGAGCTCGACCGGCATGTCGTTCTCCTGGAATTCACCCATGGGGCCGCTGCGCTTTAGTTATGGTAAACCGCTCAATGCCAAGCCAGAAGACAAGGTTCAGCACCTACAGTTCCAACTAGGCCAGGTATTTTAGGGTTTGAGGAGATCAGGTTGAAAAAGATGGTACTAGTCGCAAT
>JAYTMI010001028.1:0-4497 GCA_043728625.1 Saprospiraceae bacterium
TTTTGCAACCGCGTTATCCAAGACAATCTCGATTTGTTTGGAAGACAAGACCTCACGCAGCTTGATGAATTGGAACGTCGCCAAATTATCCGTCAACTACTCGACGAATTGCCACATGAACATGCCCTCAAACGGGGGCGTGGTTCAGATGTTTATTTTTATGAAAAACACCTTGCCGACCTTTTCAAATTGATGAAAACCGAAGCATGGACCCCTCAGTATATCAGCCGAAAAGTGGATGATTGGTTAGAATATTTGCCACAAAACCCTGATTTTCAATACAAAATCAATAAAAAAGGACTGTTTTCAAAAGGCGATTTGAAAACAGAAACGATTGCCGATGAAGTCGAAAAGATGGAAAAACTCAAAGCGGCAGCACAGCTATATTACCGTTTTGAAGCCCTCAAAGCAGCCGCAAACCGCTACGATTTTGACGATATGGTGCTGTGGGTCATTGATGCGTTTGATAGATTTCCGTTTTTACTGAGGGGGTATCAAGAGCAATTTTTGTACTTTTTGATAGACGAATTTCAAGACACAAACGGTTCACAAAACCGTATTTTGAGTCAACTCATCGGTTTTTGGGAGCAACCCAATATTTTTATTGTCGGTGACGACGACCAAGCCATTTATGAATTTCAAGGCGCAAGGCTTAAAAGTTTGGTTGATTTTTATGAAACCTATAAAAACGATGTAAAGGTTGTCGTATTAAAAGACAACTATCGTTCATCTCAAAATATTCTCGATTCAGCACATAATGCCATTGAAAACAATACATTACGTATTTTAAATAATATCCAAGGATTAAATTTAGAAAAAAATCTTATTGCAAAAGGCAGTGTTGCTGAATCGAAAATAGTCCCTCAAATCATTGAATATCCAAACCGCACCCACGAAGTCATTGACGTTGTTCAACAAATCGAAGCATTAAATAATCCAAATATCCCCCTCAGTACAACGGCAATAATTTACGCAAGGCATCGTCAAATTGAGTCCTTTATTGCACTTTTTGATAAACGAGGTGTGCCTTATACCGTTCGTCGTGCGCTCAATGTTTTAGACGATTTTTTGATTCAAAATTTAAGGCTTTTGCTCACTTACATCGCTTTGGAAAGTCGGCAACCGTTTAGTGGCGAGCATTTGTTGTTCAAAATTCTAAATATGCGTTTTTTAGAAATTTTGCAACACGATGTTTTAAAAATAACAACCTATTTAGCTAAGAAAAATCCTTCAGATGTCATTGCGAGGAACGAAGCAACCGAGGGGGATGCTGAAATAACGTTTGAAGAAAATAGCGACGATAAAATGACATGGCGTGAAACAATCGCTCAATTACCTAGAATTAAATTTTTAGATAAAAATAAAATAACGACCTTTTCAACACATCTTGAATCATGGATTGCGGCAGTTGGCAACGACCCTTTACCTGTTTTGATTGAACATATTTTGAATCAAAGCGGCTTATTATCGTGGTTTTTGAAAGGAGAAAACAAAACAGAATACACGCAAATTATTTATACTTTTTTTGATTTTGTCAAAAACGAAACCGCTAAAAGACCGCGTTTGACCCTAACCGATTTTTTAAAAACACTGGACTTGATGGATGCAAACAACATTCGTTTGGAATTTATTAAGAATACAGTTGCCAAAGATGGTAGTAATCCTGTCGTTTTAACAACGGCACATTCCGCAAAAGGCTTGGAATTTGACCGCGTTTTTATTGTTGATGCAGTGAAAACGGAATGGGAAGAAGCCCGTAGCGGCAGCGTTTATCGTTTCAAACTACCTGAATCGCTCACTTTTACCGCAGAAGCAGATGCCACAGAAGCAAGGCGCAGGCTGTTTTATGTGGCAACAACAAGGGCAAAAGAGCATTTGACCGTGAGTTATGCTCGAACAGATGGACGTGGCAAAGGCTTGATGCAAACCCAGTTTTTAGATGAAATGAATGCCCCTGCCCTTGAAAAAAGGCAGCTTGACGATGATGCTATTTTAGACAGTCAAATAGTTTTACTTACTGAGGGGGTCGAAATTGAAGCCAATTTGCTTGAAAAAGCCTTTGTTAAAAACGTTTTGAAGGATTTTCAACTCTCAATTTCTGCGCTCAATGCGTACTTGGATTGTCCGTTGAGTTTTTATTTTTCATATATCCTAAAAGTGCCTTCGCAACCGAGCGAGTATTTTCAATATGGTGAAGCGGTGCATTTTGCATTGCGCAAATTGTTTGGTGAGATGGTGCGGTCAAAAGAAAAACAATTTCCAAGTAGTGATGAATTTGTGAACTTTTTTGAGGCAGATTTGCAACGTCGCCGCCCGATTTTTGATAATGCTGATTTTAACAGACGTTTGGAAACAGGAGTCACCAATTTAAGAGCATATTATAACCAATTTGTGCATAAATTTTCTAAAACGGTAGTTGTTGAAAAAACCGTTGTTGCTGAAATCGACGGAGTACCTGTTCGCGGCATTTTAGATAAAATCGAATACCGAGCAGATGGTTCGGTGCATATTGTGGATTATAAAACCGGCAAACAAGCCGATGAAAAACTACGTCGTCCTTCGACGCGTAATCCTTTGGGTGGTGATTATTGGCGGCAATTGGTTTTTTATAAACTCTTGTACGAAAATTTTAGAGCCAATTTGATACGTGTCACGTCGGGCGAAATCAGTTATGTCGAAGCCGATTTGCGCGGTCATTTTAAAACAAAAACGTTTGATTTTGAGCCAAAAGACAGTCAAATACTGAGGGGGCTTATTTCGGAATCATGGCAACGGATTCAAGCACAGGATTTTAAAGGTTGTGGCAAAAAAACGTGTGCGTGGTGCAATTTTATTAAAAACAATAAGCCTTTGAGTTCTTTTAGAATAGAGCGTAATGAATCATTGGATGACCAATAATCACGCCTAAAACAGTTTCTAAAATTTAAAAGACATAGCATGAAACGAATAATATTTTTTTTAAGCACAATTGCTTTTGCCGCTTGTACCGAAATTTCACCCATCGTACCCTCATTAGGCGACAAAAAGGTGCTGGTTGAGGAATTTACAGGTGTTCGGTGCGTCAATTGTCCGGCTGGAGCCGCCGAATTGGAGAATTTGAAAAGCATTTATGGCGACCGTTTGGTGATTGTGAGCATCCATGCAGGAGACTTTGCGCCGCCTTATTCGGATTCAAAATACGATTTCAGAACCACAGAAGGCACAGCTTTGGAAGCCTGGTTGGGCGTACCATTGGGCTATCCAACGGCGGTGGTGAATCGCAAAAAATTTGATGGACAACGCTCAGTGCAAGTAACGAAGGCGAATTGGGCGGGGCTAATTGCCGACGAATCTAAGACAGTTTCTTTATTAAATTTGGCAATTAACAAAAAGTATATAAATGATACACGTGATTTGGCTATAACGGTTACGCTCATTCCTACGGAAAAACTGCCAGATGACTTGCGTTTAAGTGTTTTATTGACTGAAAATGACGTTGTTGACCAACAGGAAACGCCACAAGGGAAAAAATCGGATTACAATCATAAGCACGTTTTGCGCCGCGTTATTTCAGGTGATGCAAAAGGAGTTGTACTCAACGGTGCTTTGTCTTGGACAGGCAATTTTAAAGTGCCGACTACTTGGGTTTCTGAAAAATGTCAACTCGTTGTGGTCGCACATCGTGGTAGCGATATTAAAGATGTGTTACAAGTGTCAGAGATTAAGTTGATGGATTAAAATTATAGATTTAAAAATCTTTAAAAAGCTGCTCAACACGATTGAGTAGCTTTTTTTTTTAAAACTTTTTAGGCATTTTAATAAATAAGTCATTTTTTCTATGAAAATTTAGTCCTTGTGAAAAGTTGTTGCAATTCATAATAACGTGTAGCTTTTTTTTGTCATTCTGAACGCAGTGAAAGAATCTATATAAAATATTCATTTTCAATTCTTTATGTGGATTCTTTCACTACGTTCAGGATGACAAAAAAGAACATGTTGCTTGCAGTAATGATTTTGCGATGTTCAAAACAACTCATTTTAATAATTAAACAGCCAATAAAATCAATTAATTATGGGAGAAGCTAAAGTAAAAATAGTGAGAGACGAGAAACAAATGCAAGATTTTGTGCGGCATTTGCTGCGTGACGTAGAAGCATTTGATTATATGCTTAAAAATGATTGGTTCGAATCGGATATTAGACGCATTGGGGCGGAACAGGAGATGTGCCTTGTGGATAAAGATACATTCAAGCCCGCTTGTATCAACATGGCGGTCTTAGAGAAATTTAAGGATTGGGAGAATGTAACAACAGAATTGGCGCAATTTAACCTCGAAACCAACCTGACACCGCTTGAATTTAAGGGCAACTGTTTGAGCGAAATGGAGCGTGAAAATACTGAGGGGTTGCAAAGAATCCGTAAAGTGGCGCATGAACTTGGTGCCGAAGTTGTGTTAACGGGTATCCTACCCACGTTGCGAAAGCCCGACCTCGATTTGTCAAATTTGACACCCAAACC
>JAYTMI010001029.1:0-8532 GCA_043728625.1 Saprospiraceae bacterium
TAAGATTCATTTTATCACCTATCGGCAACCCGTTCGCTTGGCGCAACATCATTTCCATGAAAATGTGTTCTTCCATGAAGTCAGTAATGTGGACTATCCTCTTTTTGAATATCCGCCTTACGATACAGCTTTGGCATCCAAAATGGTAGATGTTGTCAAGTACGAAAACCTCGATATGCTGCACGTTCACTACGCCATTCCTCATGCGACGGTGGCTTATATCGTCAAAAAAATCCTTTTAGCTGAAGGTCGGTACGTTCCTGTTATCACCACATTACATGGCACAGACATTACTTTAGTTGGTAATAACCGTGCTTTTGCGCCCGTTGTTGAGTTTAGTATCAACAAATCGGACGGTGTAACAGCTGTTTCCGAATCATTGAAAAATGATACTTTAGCCCATTTTAAAATTGATAAAGAGATAGAAGTTATCTATAACTTCATTGATTTTGAACGTTTTAAAAAGATAAATAAAGACCATTTTAAAAAAATTATTGCACCAGAGGGCGAAAAAATTCTCGTCCACACCTCCAACTTTCGAAAAGTCAAGCGGGTTGAAGATGTGATTTATATATTCAAAAAAGTATTTGAAAAAATCCCTTCAAAACTCCTCCTCATCGGCGATGGACCTGAAAGGCAACACCTTGAAGAACTGTGCCGCCAGCTTCATCTTTGCGACGAAATTCGTTTCCTCGGCAAGCAAGATGCCGTCGAAGAACTGTTAGCAATTGCGGATTTATTCGTCATCCCTTCTGGTTCTGAAAGTTTTGGCTTGTCGGCATTGGAGGCGATGGCTTGTGAAGTGCCCGTTTTGTCCTCAAATGCAGGAGGCTTACCCGAAGTGAATATTCATGGTGTGACAGGATACATGAGTGATGTCGGCAACGTTGAAGAAATGGCAGCTTATGCCATTCGCTTATTGAGCAATGATGAACTGCACCAAGAGTTTCGTAAAAATGCCCTCATTCAAGCGCAAAAATTTGATATTCACAATATTATACCCCAATACGAAGCATATTATGAAGCCATATTAGAAAAATCTGTTTGGGAAAAAGCCGTATGATTTGGTTTTGGTTATTCTTTACCAATCCCAAATAACCAATCCCCAAACAAGGCAACCACCCCCCTCAGTATTTTCGTAGTTTGAACCATAAAACGTACTGAAATAGGCGTAATAAAAGGCTATCATAATATAAATATTTATGACTGAAAAAGACCTCAACTCACTTGTTGAAGCCTGTCGTTCAGGAGAACGGACGAGTCAACAACGGCTGTACACGCATTTCCACAACTATGCGTTGACGGTTTGTTCTCGCTATGCGGCTACCACAGATGAGGCAAAAGAGGTCTTAAATGATGCTTTTTTTAAGATTTTTACGAAAATCGACTTCTATAACTCCCAATATTCCTTCAAAGGTTGGTTACATCGCATCGTGGTCAATACAGCAATTGACCGTTACAGAAGCCAGCAAAAACAACCGAGACATGAGGAATTAAATTATACCACGGGCATAGAAGTAGAAACAGAAATTATTGAAAAATTGACACGCGAAGAGATTTTTAAAATGGTCGTAAATTTGTCACCCGCTTATCGTACAGTCTTTAATTTGTTTGTTGTTGATGGTTTTTCTCATGCTGAGATTGCTGAGAAACTCGGTATTACTGAGGGGGCATCAAAATCAAATTTGTCAAAAGCACGTGGACAATTAAAAAGAATGTTGCTGACAAATGACAATGAAATGGGACGGCGCATGAATGGTTAAAATGAATAATGCTTAAGATGAGCGATAAAGATTTTGATAAAATATTTGGCGATAACTTGCGTGAAGAACGTGCTTTTTCCTCTCTGGACAACGATTGGGAACAGCTTTCTACGCGACTTGATGCAAACAGCCAAACAAAAGGAAAGGATAATCGGCGGTGGCGTGCTGCTTTGTTAGGGTTTTTGATGTTACCCATTCTGTCACTTCTTTTGTGGCAAATGAATGATTTGAGGAATCAAAACAAACAATTAGCCAGTCAATTGGCAGAGATGAAATCGCAACTCACTGCTTATAAATTGGGATATGATACCATGTTAAAACAAGTTCCAAAAACCGATACGGTCATCATTTATAAGTATTTGCCGCAGGCAAAAGGAAATAATAAAGATGGTTCATATTTACATTCTTTAAAAAAAAATACATCTAAAACGCCCCCCTCAGTAACAAAAGGTTTAACCTATAATGCAACACCGATTTTAGATAAATCAAAGGTACTTCCAATCTCAAAAGAGCTTGTAAACCCCGATACTATCATTCCAAAATCGCTGAATGATGAGAAAAAAACAGCAGAATTATTGGACAAATTAGCGTCCCTGGAAAAGCAAATGCTTGATTTAAAACAAACCTTGTTAGACAGTAAAATGAATGCTGCAAATTTAGTTGATTGCGCAACGAGACAAGATTCATTGGCAAAAGAACTTATCGCAACAAGGGCATTGGTGGGTTCTTTGAAAAAGCTCCCCCTCAGTAAAGACGCTGAAAAATTAGATAAATCACTGAAAAACAACCGTTTATTCATCGGAATTCAAGGCGGACAAATCAGTTACAAAACCACTTGGAAAAATGCTGTGGGTATTGATGTTTCTAAAAATATCAAAAGCTATCAAGCAGGTGTAAAATTAGAATATGAAATAACAGACAAGTTACGACTTACCGCAGAAGGTAGTTTCTGCCCATTTTCGTTTACAAATTATTGGCAAGACAACCGATACAATTTACCGGAATTGAAATTTGATTATCAAAAAGAAAAATTCTATAAAGCGGAGTCCAAACAATCACTTTTGCAAGGCAATATAGGTGCAAAATACTTTTTTACTGAGGGGTCAGCGAAGTGGAGACCCTTCATTTCTGCGGCTTATTCTTTGATGCGCATCCAACCCTTTGAAACAAAATTTACTTACCAATCTTTATGGGGATCAACATACAGAGAAGAAATGAGTCAATCAGAAGCGGTCAATGTGCCTAATTTACTCCTCTTAAGTGGTGGTTTAGAATACCGTTTTTCAAAACATTGGGTCGCCCAAGCAGAGGCTTTTTACTACAAAGATGTCAACAAAACCCACAGAACATTTGATTTATTCGGTCTCCGAGCAGCCATTTTGCTAAACATTAAATAGTTGATAATGGATAGTTGATAATGAAAAATGCCGAACGTAGCTAACTCGTTCGGCATTTTTCATTATCAACTATCCATTATTATTCTGACATATCCATTGTTGTAAACACATTTGCCACGTCTTCGTCCTCTTCCAAGCGGTCAATGAGTTTGAAAATCGCATCCGTTTCCTCGTCATTGAGTTGTTTTGTCATAGTTGGAATACGTTCCAAAGCAGATTCATCAATTTCGATGTTTTTCTCGTCCAAAAACTTTTGCATCGTACCGAAATCGGTGAAATTGCAATAGATTGCCCAAACATCGCCTTCGTCTTTGATTTCGTCCAGACCATAATCAATCATCTCAAATTCCAATTCTTCATAGTCGGGTAAAACTTCTTTTTTGATGCGGAAAACGCCTTTACGTACAAACATAAAATCCACAGAACCCGAATTGCCGAGCGTGCCACCACATTTGTTGAAGTGCATACGGATATTAGCTACCGTGCGTGTTGTGTTATCTGTCGTCGTTTCCACTAAAATAGCGATACCATGAGGACCATAGCCTTCATAGACGGCTTCTACGTAGTTTTCAGCATCCTTTGAAGTCGCTTTTTTGATTGCGGAGTCAACGGTTGCTTTGGGCATATTCGCTTTTTTAGCATTATTAATTGCCGAACGCAAACGCGAATTGTAGTTGGGGTCGGTACCGCCTTCTTTGACTGCTAAGACGATTTCTTTTCCAATTTTTGTGAATGTCTTTGCCATGGCGCCCCAACGCGCAAATTTTCTGGCTTTTCGATATTCAAACGCTCTTCCCATGAGGTTTTCGTTATTTTTTAGTTATTTTGTTATTGATAAAATGCGGCGCAAATTTAAAAATTTTAGGCCACAGATGGCACTGATGCGACTGATTTACACAGATTTTTTCTCGTTAATCGCTAAGAGACTAAAAAAATCAGCGCAAATCAGTCGCATCAGTGCCATCTGTGGTCTAAAATTTATCTTTTAAGCGTTGATTGATATTTTTGATACCCAATCAAACGGTCATAACGTGCGCCAAATGGACGATAATAGACTAAAAATTGATATTCATTTTCCGTTGCAAACCAATTGCCTTCGAGCTTTGTACAGTCAGGTTGATCCTTTTTTCCTTTTGGCACAACGGCATAAATGTAGTTGTAAAAACCTTGTTTCAACATCACTTCTCCTTCATAACGTCCACGGTTATCGTCGTAAGTCATTTTAAAACGTGGGTCAATTTTCCAATCGGACAATTTGCCGAACAAATACACATCCGAACCTTCAATTTCGTTGTCATATTTCAAGGAAAAATAAACGTTTACATAGTCCGCCGATACTGAGGGGTCAATAGTTTGGTTCGGATAATCTGATGTTTCCGTAAAAAAGCCACCGTTTAAGTCGGGATAAATCAAATACGGCTCGCGGAAACGGTCGAGGTCAGTTCTCAAAACATAGTCAAAAGTTTCATCGCCTTTGTCAATCGTTGAGACTCGTTCAGACCGAAAACGGGTCGAGCGCAAATCCACATAACGCCACTCTTTGCCCGCTGGAAAGGTGATAGAATCGAGGTAATCATAGACTATTTTATCGCCCATCACAAAGGTCGGCGGCACATTCATACGGGCAATATCCCAACGGGCATTTTGTAAAACCGTCACCCGAATGTCGTTCATCGGGTTCTGAACCCGAAAGGTTTTAGGGTCAAGTTTGAAGTCCAATTCATGGTATGAATTGTATTTGAAGGCATTTGGCGTAACAAATTCGTTCTCAACGGTCAAAATTTGTTCATAAACAATGAAACGACGGGTCAAAACAGGTGTCCTGTCACCATCGTCTTCATAGACTTTCAATACATAATTGCCTGATTTATTCCAACGCATAACATCGTTTGGAATCGTCAAATTGAAATGAACAAACTGGATATTCGTGGCTTGCGAGTTTTTATAATTATTGATGCGGTCTTCGTTCAAGCCATCCAGGTATTCGAGTTTAGACAGTTTGGTGGGTTTCCAATCGCGGTCACATTGTTCAATCGTATAATTTAGGTTGCGCAATTCACCGCCAACTTCATCAAAATTGAGGGTCAATGAGCCTTTTTTTAACTCAACAGCAGGCATATTTTCCAATTTATTCCCATTCGGAAAAAACTGAACAGACTGAATCGTTTCTGAAAAAATGGTATCAATGTTTTGTGCAGCAGCAAAAAGAGGACAAAAAAGGGTAGCCAATAGGAGCAATCTTATCATACTTAGGTTTTTATAAATGACTGAAATATTCAGCAAAATAACGTTTTTTTTAGATGAAAAGTATGACAAATACTGAGGGGTTCGTTCAACTCGGTTGGTTGCCTTTTATCGGTAGTTGTATATCGGTTTGGCAACTGTTTTTGGTTTTTTTCTTTTGAATAAAACGATACAAATTATTGATAGTCAATGAATAATGCTTTTTGTCTTGTTTTTGGTAGGTATACTGAGGGGGCTGTTTTTTAAAACGTTTCAAGTAAAAACAGATTATTTTGGACATTTTGCAACGGTGTTTTTAATCGTTGCTATGGTGTTTAATATCGTTGGCATCAATCCTTTGACGGCTTTATTTGTACCACTTTTGGGCGTTCATATTTGGACAAAAAGAATGAGGCTTGTTTGATTTCATAAATAAAGTAATGCAGGCAATAGCTGTCGTATTTGTGCTTTGAAGAAGAAAATTATATACATTAAATGACCTTACATTCCTTAAATGGTTCAAAAATAAGTTGTCATTTTTTTTATCATTTAAGGAATATAAGGCATTTAAGGTCATCTAAGGCTTCTCTTTTATTATGTTTTTAAGGAAAAATTGCTCATAAAACGCCATCAAAACCATCAATTCTTTCACATTCCAATCGGTCATAAATTTAGGGATATTACCTTTTTTGATGTTTAACATCCATTTTTTAGCATCTAAAAGCCGTAAATCACGCTTGTTTTTGTTGTGATAAACGCCACACGCATAAACGGGAATCGCTTCAACGTTTGACAGAAAAACACACCCCTCAGTATTTTTACTAATTTTTAACTTTAAATAGACAGACAAATGGCAGCCGTTGAAAATATCGTAAGCAATGAAATCACTGAACGAAAACAGGACTAAACCTGCTTTGGATTTTTGAGTAAAAGGACACGTAAAATCATAGCGCGCCATCGGTTGTATATTGTGGGCATGACCGCCGAGGATAATATCAACGCCACATTCATCAAAAATACGTTGTGCATTTCTGACAATGTGTGCATTCGGATAGGCTTGATAGGCATTGCTGAAATGCAAACTCAATAGGGTGAAATCTGCTCCACGCTCTCGCGCTCTCGCTACATCGTTTTTCAGTGGCGACAAATCAATATCTGGCTGATTGACTTCTAAATGATTGACTAAGAAAGGTTTATTAATAGGATTGGTGTGTTGATTCATCGAAAACGTATAAGCGATGAAAGCTATTTTTATCCCATTTTTTTCTATGATGGGGCAATTGCGCCGTTCCTCCTCCGAGCGTGCCGTGCCTGTAAAAGCGATTTTTTTATCTTCTAAATACTCAATTGTTTTAAAAATACCTTTTTCACCCATATCGAGTGAGTGGTTATTGGCGGTTGAGAGTATGTCAAAACCTCTGTCGCCTGCGCCTTGTCTTTTATCGGTTGTTTCTTTGCCTTGAAAAAGCTCAAACATCTCTTCATCTGCATTGAAGTTCATATCTGACAACATCACTTCGGGAACCAGTGAAGCGGGTTTTGATGTATCCAAAGGTGTTTCCAAATTGGCAAATGTGAGGTCTGAGCTAAAAAAATCATCTGCAATATCATCCCACAAGTGTGGACAAAAGCGTTTTTGAATCCATTCATAAGGCATTAAATCACCTACTGCGGTGAGTGTTACTTCGCTTGTAATGTTCTCTTTTATCGTAAAAACAGGAGGGTTTGCTTCAAAAAAATCTTCAACTGCTTCTTTTTCATCACTTTCGAGCGTAGGACGGAAATAGTATTTATAAGCAAAAAACAATAAGTCACTTTTGGTAAAAAGGCGTGGGTCTTCGTGGAAATAGGGAGGGGGGGATTGCCATGTTTTTCCTTTCCAAAGATGAATGCCACGGAGTAAACCACGCAAAGCGGCGACTAAGGTTTTGCCTTGCGGCGTATAGGCGGTGACGGTTGGAATTTCTGGGAGCATACTTCAAATTTCATCATTCGTTAATCAATATTCGATATTCATCAAAATCTATTATACATCTTTATCCCGTTGCCAATACTTCTGAGCCTCTACTTCTTCCAAAATCTGTACATAATTATCGTAGCGAGACGCGCTCACTTCGTCCGCTTCTAAGGCAGCTTTGACGGCACAGGCGGGTTCGTTGCGATGTGTACATGAGCCGCCAAATTTACATTGGTCAGACAAAACGAAAAACTCTTTGAAGTTGTGTACAACATCTAATGGCTGTAAGTTATTGAACGCCAATGTTTTAATGCCAGGTGTATCAATGAGGTAGCCACCAAAATCGAGTGGGTGCATTTCTGCAAAAGTTGTCGTGTGTTGTCCTTTTCCTGAGTAATCAGAGATTTCGCCTGTCAACAGGTTCATGTGCGGTTGAATCGCATTGACGGCGGAAGACTTGCCAACACCTGATTGACCACCTACGAGCGAGGTTTTATCCTTTAAAATGTCGCGCAAAGCATCTATGCCGACCCCCTCAGTAGCAGAGGTCGCAAGGACAGTGTAGCCGATTTTTTCATAGATGTCTCTCAACTCTTCAAAATACGCCCAATCGTCTTCATTGTATAAATCACTTTTGTTGAAAACGATGACCGTAGGCACGTCTTGCGGTTCGTTCATCAACAAAAAGCGGTCTATGAAACCTATTTTTACACTTGGTTCTACCATTGTCGTAAACAAAATCGCTTGGTCTATATTCGATGCCAACAAATGGACTTCGTGCTTCCTATGCGATGATTGTCGTGCCACATAATTGCGACGTGGCAGTATCTTTTGAATCATGCCATTGACCGCACCTTCTAATTTGAATTCTACTTCATCGCCTACGGCAACAGGATTGGTCAATATCATATTGTTCAAACGAAATTTGCCAACCATACGACAGACCACAACTACTGAGGGGTCGTCCTCGCGGCGCACATTGTACCAACTGCCTGTTGATTTTATGACTATTCCTTTATTCAAAATGCGTATTTTTATTTTAACCTCCTTGAAAAGAACCGCAAAACTAATCCAATTTTAATATCGCACTCGTCCTCGCCCTTGTTTTCCGACACAATTCAGGGTCTTTGGCAAGAGATTGACCATAAGACGGAATCAATTTTGTCAATTTCTTCTGCCATTTTGTTGTCGC
>JAYTMI010001030.1:0-2822 GCA_043728625.1 Saprospiraceae bacterium
ATACAACAACAACATCGTGAATACGGTCATATACTGAGGGGTAGGTTCGTCCACCATTGATGTCAGGAAACGTGCGCAACGTACGTGACCACGTATATCCGACCCATCCATTGAGCCGCCCTTTGGCTTTTTTGATAAAAAACTCTGCGCCATACGCTTGTCCTTTGCCAAATACAAAGGACTCCTCAACGTCTTCTGCTTGCTTCGGCACATAGTTTTCAGGATAATCAATCTGATTGCGTAGGTTTTTGTAGTAAACTTCAACAGAAGTTTCCCACATATTGTCATCAAAATTGCGGAAATAACCCATGGCATATTGAATACCTCGTTGCGGTTTTACCAATTCGGAACTCGCTACCCACACATCGGAGGGAAACGAACTTGTCGAGTTAGACACCAAATGCAAATACTGAGTGGTCATTGTCACGCCAAATTTTAAGGAACTGACATTATCATTCATTTTGTAAGTACCCGTCACGCGTGGTTCAAAGCCTGAATAGGTCTTTGCAACTTTTCCTTTTGCAAAAGTTTCGCCCGTTTTTATAGACCTATATGGTCCTATTTGTTGAAAAGCAGACAAACGTGTGCCAATATTGAGCGTCAACCGAGGGGTCATTTTCCAATCATCACTGATGTAAGCGGCGTATTCATGGGCGTATTTTGGTTTGATTAAATCACTATTCGTGAAAACTTGTTCACCATTTGTTCCTGTTGCAACATTGGGCGTAAGGCGATGATAGGTATAGTTAACACCAAATTTTAAAGCATGATTTACTGAGGGGTAGTAATCGAAATCCACTTTGCCGTTCCAATCACGCACGCCTGAAAAGACATTGAATTGAAAAACGTCTTGTCCGCCACCTGCTGCAAAATCATAGTCATTATAAATGCCACTCACATTCATAAACAAAGTCGGTTTGAAAACATGATTCCAGCGCAGGGTAGTCGTGGCGTTTCCGTAGGGCAAGCGGAAGTTGAATCCTCTGTCTTTTGAATTAAAAACAAAGACATCACGTCCGAAATAGCCCGACAAATACAAGCGGTCTTTGTCCGAAAATGTATAATTCGCCTTGGCATTGAGGTCATAAAAATAATAATTTGTGCCTGCCAACTTTGTTTTGTCAATATAGGGCTGCGCCAAATCAAGCGCATAAGTCCGCCTTGCGGAAACAATAAACGACGATTTTTCTTTCTGAATCGGACCTTCAACCGTCAAACGGCTGGCAATGAGACCGATGCCGCCTTCTGCTTCATAGGTCTTATTATTGCCTTCTTTCATCTGAATATCCAACACCGACGACAACCGACCACCGTATTGTGCAGGCATACCTCCTTTTATCAATGTCGTGTTTTTTATTGCATCTGCATTAAAAACAGAGAAAAAACCAAGCAAATGTCCTGGATTATAGACCACCGCCTCGTCTAAAAGCACCAAATTTTGGTCAATGCCACCGCCTCGCACATAAAAACCCGAACTGCCTTCCATGGCTTTCACACCAGGCAAAAGTTGTATCACTTTCAAAACATCGGCTTCGCCAAACAAAACAGGCGTTTTTTTGATATTGTCAATTGGCAACGTCACCGTTCCCATTTCGGTACGGGTGACGTTTTTGTCTTTCTCTTGTGCGGTCACAACAACTTCTTGCAATTCGACCCCCTCAGTAATTCCGACATTCAGCGTCTGATTTGCCGCTAAATCCACTTTAATCTCTTTGTCTTGAAAGCCGACATAACTTACTTTTATTACATAAACACCTTTTGGCAATGTCAACGAATAAAAGCCGTATGTATTCGTCGCTGCTCCTTGCTGCCTGTTTCCTTTGTTGAAAATATTGACCCCAATGAGTGTCTCGCCAGAGCGTTCATCTTTGACATAGCCAGACAATGTAAAATTTTGTGAAAAAACGGCACTTATGGTAAAAATGCTTAAAATGCAGGTGAGTAGAAAAAATCGGGTATTCATGCCAAATAATGTTTTGTTCAAAATGCAAAGCTAACGTTTGGTTTGAGGATTTGGTTTTGAAATTTAGTTAAATGTGTCAAGACAGGGCATTAAATAGAAAGGTTTTGGTTGTCGTTTCAAAAGTCCCTTTCCTTCAAAAAAGGAAAGGTTACAAAATTTTAACATTTTTTAACATGTTATTAAACCTTTCGGAACACCTTTTGTCTAAATTTTTGGGTTTAATCCCCCCCCCTCAGTATTTTTTGCATTTTCCCCTACTATATCCCTTTCAATTCCCATATTAGTTTTAGATTTAAGCTTTCATTACCCCTATTTAACAGAAAAATCTTATTTTCTTAATCAGTTTTTTAAATTTAGAACGTCAATGAGCACGACGACAATAAAAGAAAAAACGCACCGTCCGCGAGTTGTAGCAGGTCTCACACCTTACACAGGGACGTTTGACAAAGAGCAAATTACGCATTTGCTGAAACGAACGATGTTCGGCGCAAAAAAATCGGATGTAGATTTTTTTACAGGGAAAACCTTAACCGAAACCATTAACACTCTGCTCACAGAGCCACCAGTATTAACGGATGCTGATTTACCACTCCGTAATTACGCTGCCAGTACCCAAGTGGGTGTCCTTGACGACATTATGCCCATTGGCACCACTTGGACTCATGCCATCTACAATAACAACTATAACGGTCAGCGTGTAACATCACTCAAGTCGTGGTGGGGTGGCAAAATGATACATCAGCCACGCAGTATTTTTGAAAAAATGGTTTTGTTTTGGCACAATCATTTTGCTACTGAAATGGATCAATCAACGTCCCATTTGTCGTACAAACATCTCATGACGCTGCGCCAGTATGCT
>JAYTMI010001031.1:0-4812 GCA_043728625.1 Saprospiraceae bacterium
CAACCGTTTACCGTCGGGTGAAAACATAGGAAAAGCGTTAAAATAACTTTCTGTTGTGATTTGTTCCAAACCCGTTCCATCTTCATTGATCATATACAACTGAAAATCATAGCCTCGTGTAGAGTGATGATTAGAAGAAAACAGGATTTTTTTGCCAGATGGATGATAAAAAGGAGCCCAATTCGCTTTGCCCAAATGCGTTATTTGCTTTAAATCAGAACCGTCCACATTGGCTGTATAAATTTCCATATTGGTCGGAGCGACAAGGTGTTTTTTCAAAAAGTCCTTGTATTCCGACACTTCCTCCTCTGTTTTTGGGCGACTTGCACGAAAAACCAAACGTTTAGAATCGGGTGAAAAGAACGCTCCGCCATCATAACCCAAACCAAAAGTCACTTGGCGTTGGTCAGAACCATCAGTATTCATCGTCCACAATTCCAAATCGCCGCTACGGTCGGAAGTAAAAACGATTTTTTTACCATTTGGCGAGACCGTTGCTTCTGCATCATACCCCTCAGTATTTGTGAGTTGTTTGATGATTTTACCTTTTTTATCGGCTACAAAAATGTCAAAAGACGCATAAACAGCCCATAAGTATTTTTTTGAATCCGAAGGCGGAGGTAGGGGGCATAAATCACCACTTTTGTGCGTTGAAGCATACAAAATATGTTTACCATCGGGCATAAAATAAGAGCAAGTTGTGCGCCCAAACGACGTAGAAATCATTTTGGGACGATAAGCCGTATCCCGCATCGCTTTTTTAATATCCATTTTAAAAATTTGGTCGCATTCTACGCCCCAACCCTTAAAATCCGATTGAAATGTCACCGATTTGCTATTAGGCGACCAATACGCCTCAGCATTATTGCCGCCAAAAGTGAGTTGGTGAATGTTTTTGAGATGTTTTTCTACTTTGAGGACTTCGGTTTTTTGTCCAAAAACCAAAGTTGCAGAAAGGAGTAGTAAAAAAGTGATGCTGAATAGCTTCGTCATATTTATTAAGATTTTAGATTTTTTTAGGGCGTGAAAGTACAAAATCGAATGTTAAGGCTTGAAAAACGTGTGTTTATTGACAAAAAATTGACCAAGGAGTGTCAACCTAAAATCTAAACTTTACTCTTTTCATTCGAAGCGATACCCCTCAGTATTTCCACAATATTCCGCGCCCCATTCAAGGTTTTGACGTTTTCTCTTATCAAAATGAAATGTTTAGCCGATTGTTTGAACGACATTTGTTTGTTCTTACCTTCTGACATCACATATTTCATCAAACGTTGAAACTGCTTAGTTTCATAAAAAGGTGATTGCGGATTGCCGACAAAAAAGGCTTGTAACTTATTGTTTTTCAAGACAATACGCTCAAAACTCAATTCTTTGGCGACCCAGCGCAAGCGCAAACCGTCGAACAGTTCCTCTACTTGCACAGGTATTTTACCAAAACGGTCGCTCATCATGGCGGCATAAGATTGGATGCCTGCTTCATTTTCAATCTCATCGAGTTGCGTATAAAGATTGAGGCGTTCTTGCGTGTTCGAGACATACTCATCGGGTATGTGCATTTCGATGTCGGTGTCTATCGAAACCTCCGTGACAAATGACGTTTTCTTATCTAATTCCTCTTTGAACAATTCTTTGAAGTCTGTTTGTTTCAACTCCATAATGGCTTCATCGAGGATTTTTTGATAGGTTTCGTAGCCCACATCTGCTATAAAACCCGATTGTTCACCACCCAACAAATTACCCGCACCGCGTATATCCATGTCGCGCATCGCAATATTGAAACCATCACCTAAGTCCGTAAATTCCTCCAATGTCCGCAAACGCAAACGGGCTTCGGGCGTCAAAACACTGAGGGGGGGACTGAACAAATAACAATACGCTTTTTTGTTAGAACGACCCACACGACCACGCAATTGATGCAAATCCGAAAGACCAAACTTGTCCGCATTATTAATCATTATCGTATTGGCATTCGCAATGTCGAGACCCGTTTCTATGATGTTGGTACAGACCAAAACATCATGTTTCCTATCAATAAATTCCACCAAAGTCTCTTCCAATTGTTCAGGCGGCATTTGTCCATGCGCCATCGAGATGTCAATGTCAGGACAAAGACCCCTCAGTAAAGCAACCATATCGGGCAACGATGAGACCCTGTTATGCACAAAAAACACTTGCCCGCCACGTCCAACCTCCTTGTAAATCGCTTCTCTGATAATTTCATCGTTGAATACCGCTACTTCGGTCTGTATCGGTTGACGATTCGGCGGTGGCGTTCTAATGATAGACAAATCCCTCGCTGCCATGAGCGAAAACTGTAAAGTGCGCGGAATCGGTGTTGCTGTCAATGTCAAGGTGTCCACATTGACTTTAAATCTGCGCAAACGTTCTTTGGCAGCGACACCAAATTTTTGCTCTTCGTCAATCACCAACAAACCTAAGTCCTTGAAAGCCATATCTTTATTCAAAATAGCGTGCGTGCCAATCAATACATCCACCTTGCCGATTTTAGTTGCCTCCATAACTTCTTTTTTCTCTTTGGTTGACCTAAAACGATTGATATAATCCACATTTGCCCCAAACTCTCCGAGCCTTTCGCTGAATGTTTTGTAGTGCTGCATCGCTAAAATCGTCGTCGGTACGAGTATCGCCACCTGTTTTCCAGAAGTCACCGCTTTAAATGCTGCGCGAATCGCTATTTCTGTTTTACCAAAACCGACATCACCACACACCAACCTGTCCATCGGATACGAGCGTTCCATATCGGTTTTGACATCGGTTGTCGCTTTCGCTTGGTCGGGCGTATCTTCGTACATAAACGACGCTTCGAGTTCGTCTTGCAAATAATTGTCTTTTGGAAAGGCAAAACCACCTGCCGCTTTTCGAGCTGCGTACAGCTTAATGAGTTCAGCCGCAATATCTTTAACTTTTTTCTTCGTCGCTCTTTTAAGGTTTTGCCACGTATCAGAACCCAAGCGATTGAGTTTCGGTGGCGTACCATCTTTGCCGACAAACCGAGCGATTTTATGCAGTGAATTTATGGAAACATACAACAAATCATTGTTAGAATACACCAAACGCACCGCTTCTTGTATCTGCCCATTGATATTGATTTTTTCCAAACCTGAAAACTTCCCCACGCCGTGGTCAATATGCGTCACATAATCACCTTCTTGCAATTCTTTGAGCATCCGCAAATTCAAAGATTGTTCCTTTGAAAACCCTTGACGTGTACGGGCGCGGTGGTAGCGTTCAAAAATCTGATGATCGGTATAACAAGCGACATTCAACTCTAAATCCACAAATCCCTCGCGGATGGCTTTCAAAACTGGTTCAACTTTCGTCTTTGCACCCAAATCATGGAAAATAGAAAACAGCCGTTGCATCTGTTTTTCATTGTCCGTAAACAAGTAATTTTTCAGTTTAGACGACTCATTTTCATGCAAATTATGAATCAACAAATTGAAATTCTTATTGAACGAAGGCTGCGGCTTGGCTTTAAATTCAATCTTTTGTGAAATCCGAATGCCCAAATCTGAAATTTTACCACCCCTCAGTAAAACGAGGCTTAATGTCTTTATATCATCAATGACATCGTGCGGCTGAATGAACGCCCGGTCTCTGAAAATCTCCTTGACTTCTTCGTCGCTTTCATACCTCAATTTCTCACCAAAGGCTTCCGCTTTTTCAAAACAGATTTGCAAACGGTCAATGAGGTTTTGAAAATCATGCGTGAAAATGACCGTATTTTGAGGCAAAATAGAAAGAATAGACGTTTTTTGAGAACGGTCAAAACGAGTGTTGATATTTGGAACAATATTAACCGACCTTATTTTCTGTTGCGACAACTGCGTCGTCGGGTCAAACGTCCTTATAGATTCTACTTCCACATCAAACAATTCGATGCGATACGGATATTCATTGCCGTAGGAATACACATCAACAATGCCCCCCCTAATCGAAAACTGTCCTGGCGAATAGACGAAGTCCACACGCAGAAAGCCAAATTCAATCATCAATTCGCACATAAAATCAACGTCCAAGTTTTCGCCTACGGAAATAGAAATCCGTTTTTCCTCCAAATACTGAGGGGCGACGACTTTTTCAAACAAGGCTTCAGGGTAAGTAACAATAATTTCACCGTGCGCTGTTGATTGTGCGAGTTTATTGATGACTTCAGTGCGTTGCAACACATTATTCGAGTTGATTTCTTCAAAATACGTCGGTCTTTTGAAAGAATCGGGCAAATAATGAATCGTTTTTGTCGTCAGTAAATTCTGCAAATCGTTTTGCAAATAAGCCGCTTCGTCCTTGTCAATAGCGACAATGAGGTAAGGCTGCGGGGCGTTCATATAAGCCCCCGTCAGTACAAACGATTCCTGTGCGCCCATAAGCCCGTTGAGTTGCAACCGGGCAGGCGCATCGTTTTTCTGTAAAATCTCTGCGATTTGTATAACCTTCGGAGAAGTCCGATATCGTTCGATGAGTTGAGTTAATGTATCCACGGGGCAAAGGTAGAATAATTTGGATAGTGTGGTTTAGTAGTATATCATTTAATCTTTCGGCGGATGTTCGCCAAAAGGGATAATACTGTTTCTTTATTCTATCAATTTTTCACGATTCAATTTGAGTTCTTTCACGGTGCAACGTCCTGCAACTGCTGTCACATAAGATTCCAATTCAGAAGTAATTTTACGCGGCGCCCCACTTCTCGGTTCGTCATTTAGAGCCTGATTCAAACCATCAAACTTATAGGATTGTATAACGCCTGTGACTGTCGCATAACTTATCCCTAAGAGGGTCGATATATCA
>JAYTMI010001032.1:0-2486 GCA_043728625.1 Saprospiraceae bacterium
TTTAACTTTTTTTTAATTCTCAAAAACCAAACTTACCACTTATCTCGTAAATAAATTTGAACAAACAAATTAGCTTTTCTATGATAGCTTAATCAGCACATAAACTAATGAAAACAAAGGTTTTCGCCTTGTTCACATCACTGTGATTTTATTAAAATAGATATTTTCCTAATCAAAACAGGCTACCTAAGTACTCGCTACTGAGGGGTATGGCGGAGCTATTTCTTTAACAAAATTTATTAAACTAAAAATGTTCAATTTATGAAAAATTTACCTCCATTTGCGTTCAAAGCTACTATCGTAGCAGTACTGGTAGGTGCGATTGCCTATTTTGGCATCGAAGCACGCTATCTTGAAGCTTCAAGTCACCGCGAAGCGCCTATGATTGCCAATGACCCAATTGCCGACAACACTGACCTTTACGCTTTCCGCAGTCCTGACAACCCAAATACTGTGACAATTATTGCCAACTACATCGGTTTGGAACTACCACAAGGCGGACCGAATTACGCCACTTTTGGTGAAGATGTTCGATATGAAATTCACATCAAAACAAATCCATTGTCTTACGGTGATGACTTGCTTTATCGCTTCACTTTCAAAAAAGTGAATGAAGACCCGACGACGTTTTTCAATATTCGCCTCGGCAAACAGAATTTGAAAAACACTTATACCTTGGAACGTCGTTTTGGCAATGATGGCGCATTTCAAACCATTGTAACAAACGGTATCGTACCGCCGCCAAACATTGGACCACGGTCAATTGACAATACTGTTTTAGGGCTTGGTAAAACCTATGCTCAATTGATGCAAGCAGCTATTATGAGTCCAGGAACAGGCGAAAAAGTCTTCTGTGGACCAGCTGACGACCCATTCTTTGTTGATTTAGGCGGTATTTTTGACTTGGCTCAAACACGTCAAGACGGTGGCGCACGCGATGGTGTTGGTTGCTACAATGTCCACACCATTGCTTTGCAAATACCTATTCAACTTGTTCAAAAGAATTTGAGACCCATTAGCGAAGCAACAAATATTTTAGATGGTAACTATATCATCGGCGTTTGGGCTTCTGCAAGCCGTCAGAAGGTAACGACTTTGAACCCAGATGGTGCCAAACCAACTGGTTCAGGTGAATGGGTTCAAGTATCTCGTTTGGGTATGCCTTTGACAAACGAAGCGTTGATTCCTATTGGTTTAAAAGACAAATGGAACTATGGTACACCGTATGCAGGTGAGCAAGAATTTGAGCAATATTTCACCAATCCTGAATTGGCTTTGTACATGGATGACCGTTTATTTGGTGGGGCAATACCCGCTTTGTCTAAATTGCGTATCCAAACAGCTGCAAAAACAGTCTTAGGCGCTGTTGACTTTGGCAATACGAAAGATGGTTTATGGGTTATCAAAGGGCATCCTGCCACTGCTGGAACGGCTCTTGACAATGCCGTCTTTGGTAATTATTTGCTCCGCAAAGGTCAACCTCGTTCAGTTGATAATTTACCCGTCTTTTACACAGGTGTACCAAATGTTGCTCCTTATCAGTTAGCAACGGGCAAAACGCCGGGCAATCCCTTAACCGCGGGCAAGCCTTTTATCAACAACTTTCTGCCTTCTTGGTCGCTTATTCCGAATGATATCCGAACAGGTGATATGTTACGTTTGAACTTAGCAGTGCCGCCAACACCGCGCAATGACCCGAAATTCAGTAGTGAAGGTCTTGTTGCTGCAGCCGTTCTCGGTTTGACTGATACCGCTTACAACAAATCAAATGCCCTTCAATTTATTCCGAACATGGATGGTTTCCCAAATGGTCGCCGACTTGAAGATGACGTGACTCGTATCGAATTGCAAGAAGTTGCTGGTGTCGTTTTAGCAGCCGTTGGTTTGTGGTACGACGATTGGAATATCGGTAGCTCACCATTAACACCTAAATTATTGAATGTTTTGGGTTATACAACAGGTGTTGAGAAAAACGACAAAGCGTTCCAAAGCACATTCCCTTATGTTGCTGCACCACAAAGCGGCTTTGGTTCATGCGGTGGCATTGCGGCAGGTACAGTTTTTCCTGCTAACAATTCTGCATTCATGAATGACCCCTCAGTAAATACGTCAAAAATGGGTTTCGCAAGCCCTGCGGTGATGATGAAAGTGGGTCAAAATCCATTTACTACGGAAACGACTATTCAATACAATGTTTCAGAAGCCGGTCACGTCAGCATTTTGCTTTATGACTTGAATGGCAAAATCGTTAAAACGATTGAAAATCAAGACAAATCTAAAGGTGTGTATCAAGTCAGTGTCAAAGGTTTTGACCTCAACGCTGGGACTTATATCGCTCGGATTATGCTTGATGGACAACCGATGCAATCTGTCAAATTGAATAAAACAAATTGAATTGACTATTTGTAACACTTGGCTTAGACCACAGATGACGCTGATTTGACAGATTTTCACTGATTTTTTCTTTAAATCAGTATAAATCAAAA
>JAYTMI010001033.1:0-4868 GCA_043728625.1 Saprospiraceae bacterium
AGCATACAGCATTCCAACTTCAGTTTCAGACAATGGGCGGTCATAAATGCGCAATTCATCGAGATAACCTGAAAATTTACGGTCAGTGGACTGCAAACAAGGACTCTTAGCAATCGCAAGCGGCGCATCGGATGTGATATTGACGCGGCGTGTGGCTAAATTCGTTTGCGCCAAACGCCCATTGACATAAAGTAAGAGCTTATTATAATCTCTAACAACGACGATGTGTTGCCAACAACGACCATAATCCAATCGCTGAATGATGACATTGCGTACTTTGTCATTTTCAGAAACTTCGACGCTCATTTGATTCGTTGCAGGTGTATAACGAATCGCAAATGCGCTATCCGACGTACAGTTCCGCCGTTTTGAAATGATGTCTAACGTCGAATTGCCCACTTGATTCGACGCTTTGAAGTAAAAACTAACAGAAAAGGGACCTGTTTTGAAATTATCAAATGAAGCGGGACCGACTATGAATAGGTCAGTCCGAAGCCCGTCAAAACGCATCGCATTGCCTTCCACACCACAACCGAGCGTCGAGTCAGAACCGATAAAGGCTTTATTGCCGTTGCCGCTTTTGTCAATGATGGGATAGCCGTCAAAAGGATAGTAACAGACCAATCCTTCTTGAATATTTTGAGCAAAAGCCGCACAACTAATTGATAACGAAATGAATATAGTTAAAAGACGCATTGAATCGGTGTTTTATTTTTTAATATTTCACAGGATTTTTATTGATTACAAAAATTTAAAATGCCAAAATTCTATGACGTTATTAGTGTTATCGAATTTTGGCATTTTATTAAAAACGCTTAAAGGCTTGTAAAATTTTACAAACCACCTTTAAACATATCAGCCAAGCCACCTAAACCGGGCGGCAACATCGCTTCCATAGATTTTTGCATTTCTACTGCTGCTTTTTCGCCCGCATCGCTGAGGGCACGATTGACCGCAGCCATCAAAACATCTTCCAATTGTTCTTTATCCTCTAATACTGAGGGGTCTAAAATCGAGATATTAACGATTTCTTTATTACCATTAGCTGCAACTTTGATGCCCCCAACGGTTGCTTCTACAATAATTGCTCCCGTTTTTTGAGCCAATTCCGCTTGTTTTTCTTCAATATTGCCAAACATATTACCAAACATGATGCTGTATGTTTTAATGAGTGAATGAGTTTTGATATAAAAATAACGCAAATTTAAAATGTTTTTTCCACCGTCTGCGTTTTATCTTTGATTTTGAGCTATAAACGTTTTGAAACCATGTATTTTATTTTATTTGTTCAAAAAACAATGACAATGCCTTGTTTATTTTCTTTTCTATTGCCTTTTTTCCTTATTTTGGACACTAAAATCGAGTGGACATCGCCTAAACAGCATGATTTCGGTGAGATACTGAGGGGTAGCGAAGCTGTTCATATTTTTACTTTTAAGAACCTTTCTGACAAACCACTCATCATTGACAATGTGCGGACGGATTGCAGTTGCACCGCTTCTGATTGGGCATCTGCTCCTGTTTTGCCAAAAGAAATAGGCAAAGTAACTGTCTCTTTTGACACCCATAAAACGGGGTATTTTCGTAAAAAAGTAACCGTTTGGATACGTGGGCAACGGCAAGTAGAAAAACTTGTCATTGAAGGAGAAGTTAAGTAAGTTATTGGAAACCCTATTTTGAGCAAATCAAGGCGTTTCAATTGAAAATTAACAAACCAATTGTCTTTACAGAATATGGCTATATGAGTGTTGATGGTTGCGCAGGCAGAGGTTGGGAAGTTGAACGGCGTGTTAAATCATTAAAAATCAATGAGTTAGCACAAACAAATGCTTTAGATGCACTCCACAGAACGTTTGCAAAAGAGACGTGGTGGCAAGGCGGTTTTCTTTGGAAATGGTTTCCAGATGGGCAAGGACATGAAGGTTATATCGAGCGTGATTATACACCACAAGGAAAACAAGCCGCTGTTGTTTTACGGAAATGGCATGGTGCGTATAAGCCTATGTGATGTTGGGATATTAAGAACAAAGACGATAAGACTTCCCAAAAAGGTAAGAAACGTTCAGGGAACTTTGAAAGTTCCCTAAACGTGTGCGTTATACTGAGGGGGTCATTTTTCTCGAATAATTTTCACTTTACTCGTCATTATTTCATGTGATGGAATCACAACACGTTCATTATCAGATACTTGTATTGTAATCGCCACATTACTCATCTCGATAATCGTACCACGAATGCCGTCAATTTCGATGACCATGCCTTTTTGAAAATTCCTTTTATTGAAAAAACCTGCTAATATATTCGACAGTACCTCACGCGATGCAAAGCCGTAAGAAATGGACGCTGCTAATAGAATCGCTCCAATGAACATCAACAAATTCGTTGACAACAAGCGCGTATCCACTTTCGCCTGTTCTAAGGCAGTCAGAATGACCAAGATGAACAAGATGTAATAAATGACCGTCGAAAGGATGCGTCCTGTGCTGATACCCAACGAACTTGTGCCACTGCGCACGAAATCACGTACCAGCGTTGAGATGTATGCCCCAATACCAAAAATGAGAATACCTGTAACGAGATTCGGCAAATACTCCAAAAATCGTTGAATTTGGTAAGAAACAGCTGTCCAATTCAGCGTTTCCGCTGCGGAAGCGATGATGAGTAGGACAAGAATCCAATAAATGAAACGCCCGATAATGGTACTCGGTGTCAACTGAATACCGGCTTGTTGCAAGAAGCCTGTTAGTTTGAGTCGCTCAGCAAAGTTGTCAAATTTGACTGTTCGGAGCAGTCGCTCGAAGCCACCCGATACCAATCGCGCCAACAACCAAGCGATGACAAAGACAATGACCGCACCCAAAATGCTCGGGATTGTCTCCATAAATTTTTCAGCAAAAACACGGAGTGACTCCGCGAATAAATCCCACAATCTTTGCAAGCTGTTCATTTTTATTTATTTAAAATTTCAGACTAAAAAATATAGTGTCTAATATTTATTAAGTTTTATCTTGTTTATTCTATATAAAATCATTTAAAAAACATTCTCCATTCACTATTAAATCATTCACCATTAAATTATTTCTCCTCCTCAGTATCCGTCAATCTATCACGATATTTTTGTTTCAAAACTTTGAACAAACGTTCATTTTCATTAAGACTATACTCGCTTTCAGGCAAGGCATCAATAACATCAGACTGTGCCTGAATGAATTTAACCGTAAAAAGGTCCACAATATCGGCGACTAAGCTGGTCGCATCAATGGTGCTGAACACCGCATCTTTCAATTTAAAATCGGGAAAATCTATTTTTTCAGATTGACTTCCCAGTTGTTGAAAGAGATTGGCTAAATTAGTTTCTTGATTTTCCATTCAAAAAGAGTTACTTATTTTGTTTTTTTTTCTAAATCTTCAATCAAATCTGCCAGTCTATCGCGGCTGCGTTTAAGGCGCATTTTTATGGCGGACTCGCCGATATTCAATGATTCGGCAATGTCTTTGACACTCATACCGTCTTGATAGCGCATCATCAAAAGGATTTTATCATCGGTATTGAGTTTTTCAAAAACGACTTCTAATTGTGTCAGTTTTAAGTCTTGCAACAGTTTGCTTTCGAGCGAAGCATCGTCATTAGCCACTGTTTCAAGTTCATATTCAGAATATCCAGAGAAATCTAAGCGTTTTTGTTTCGTCAGGTAGTCCATACAATAATTGTATGTAATGGAGTGTACCCATAAGGAAAAAGCAGCTGTTCCCTTAAATTTTGCCAAATTCATAAAGATTTTGACCATAATATCATGGGTACAATCTTTGGACGCTTCTCTATCTTTTATGAGGCTTAGGCATTTATGAAAAATCCGACCTGAAAAGCGGTCATACAGCACTTCAAGTAAGTGCTGCTCCCCCTTCAGTATGCGCTCCACGATTTCTTCGTCAGTGAACGGAGGTTGCTTGTCAGGTGATATTTTAGCAGATTTGAAAAGTGCCATGTAGTTGTTATTGGTTATTGGTTATTATAACCAATAACTAAAAGAGAATATGGGCGAAATTAAGACAAGTTTTCTCTTCTTAATGAATTTTCGATGTTTTCATTCAATAATTTCCTTATTCAGGTACAAAAAGAGGGATTTGCTGAGGAAAATCCGAAACTTGTGTTGTTTTTCCAAAACGATTCATGCCAATTTTCAAAGCACCTGTTTCAGTATAACGTTGAATATTAACGAATTTATGACCCCACAACACTTCTTCTTCGCCAAAATAGGAAAATTCTTTGAACAAAACTTGCCGATGTGCTTCATCAAAAACCTTAACTTGAACAAAAAACTCCATCGAAGCACTGATAAAAGCCTCGTGCGTTAGACCCCACAAAGGACTTTTTTCATCGATAATGTGTACAACAGTCCACGGAACGGATAAAAAAGGAATTTTAGAGCGTATCAAGGGCAGGTTATAAAATCTCTTTTTATAACGTCCTTGAACGATTTCCAGTTTGATTAAATCCAAAGTGACTTCAACGTCCACCAATTTGTTCTCATATTCATTGGCAAGCATAAATTTGAGGGCAAAACCGCCTAAAAAATTGTCAAAAACAGCTGTTTTACTCAAAGCCACTTCAACACGCGGCTGTGTAAATTTTGTATAAAACAAACCCGTTACCACCGAAAAAAATAACCACCCCAAGAAAGATTCGAAAGAAACTATCAAATTTGTTACAAAACAAGTCGGGTGAATAACTCCATAACCAACAGTCGTAAACGTTTGTGTACTGAAGAAAAAGAAGTCAAAAATCCAATATTTTGAGGTTCTATCAATGCCACTTAAACACTCAACACCACCAATCTGCCAATAAAGAATAGAAAATAACACATTCA
>JAYTMI010001034.1:0-2194 GCA_043728625.1 Saprospiraceae bacterium
GGGGAACTTTAAAAGTTCCCCGAACATGGTACTCGAACCCATTTGCTGCGTCATTCGGTTTTAAACACCAACGCTTTACATGGTGATTGTCCTCAGAATAACAAAAAAAAATTATAGTTGTTTTATGAAGTCTGCAATGGCTGCCGACGGGTCATTTGTCTTCATAAACGCCTCACCAATCAAAAAACCTTCAAAACCATACCCCCTCAGTAAACCGATGGTTTCGGGCTTAGAAATACCACTTTCTGCCACTTTTATGAACGAATCGGGTATTTGAGCCGCTAAATTGATGGCATTGTCAAGAGAAACTTCAAAAGTTTTCAAGTTACGGCTGTTGATACCGACGCACGTAATGGCATCGCACAACTTATCCAAACCTTCATCGTCGTGCATTTCTAACAAAACTTCGAGACCTAAGTTGCGGGCAGCTTCGGCTAAAAATTTGATTTCTTCTTTTCTTAAACATTCTGCAATCAGTAAAATAAAGTCTGCACCGTAGGCTTTGGCTTCGAATAATTGATATTCATCTATGATAAAATCTTTGCGTAAAAGCGGAATGTTGACTGTTTTTCTGGCACGTTGCAAATCGCTTAATGTGCCGCCAAAAAATTCTTCATCTGTCAAAACAGACATAGCGGCTGCACCTGCGAGTCCATAACCTTGTGCGACTTCTGCGACATCAGAATCTTGTCGAATCCAGCCCAAAGAAGGCGATTTGCGCTTGTGTTCTGCAATAATACCCGATGAACCGACCGCTCGCAAAGCTCTTTTTACGGAGTGACAAGGCTCTTTGAAGTAAGGTCTTTGTGCCAAATTACTGAGGGGTTGCCTGTCTTTGCGTTCACCGACTTCTATGCGTTTTGCGGCGACTATTGTGTCTAAAATATTCATATTCAGTTGATAATGGATAGTTTATAGATGATAGTTCAGATGATTATGTCTCTTTTCTCAGCATTTTTTGAATAAATTGGAAAAAAGAAGTGCGAAGTTAAACGACTTTGGATAAAATTGTGGATTCAACTTGAATCAAGTTAAAAAACTTGACTAAAACACCTATGTATATTTTTGATTTTTTTAACATGATTTATCAAAGCATTAAGACAATAATTTGACAGAAATTGGGTTTTTACATCAATATTTATCCAAAACAGCAGCTACACTATTCCACGCTCAATTGTAAAAAATCCTTTTTTCTAAAACCTTTAAAACTTACGCATACCGAAACACACTTTTACGCACTAAAAGAAACTTCGTATTTCTGAAATCTTCTAAATCTAAAAGGTATGAAAGCATTATTGAGCGTAGTGGTGGCTTGCGTAGCCTTCCTCTCTACAACATCGGCACAATGTATCGAAGGTAACTGCCAAAATGGACGTGGAACCTATCAATTTGACAATGGCAACAAATACCGAGGCGATTTTCGCCGTGGATTGATGCACGGCAAAGGCACGATTGTCTTTGGCAACGACAACAGTTACAATGGTGACTGGGTGTTTGGAATGCGCGAAGGTTTAGGTGTTTACACCTTCGTAACAGGCAATGTGTATTCGGGGTCTTTCAGCAAAAACAAGTTCTCTGGGCAAGGAACGATGAATTTTGCAAGCGGCAACAAGTACGTCGGCAATTGGGAAGATGACCAACCCAATGGTCAAGGCATCTTCTATTTTTCAGGAAATGACCGCTACGAAGGTAGTTTTGTGAACGGCAAATTCACAGGAAACGGCACGATGTATTACAAAAACAATGAAAAATACATCGGTCAATGGCAGGACAACTTACGACAAGGTTACGGAAAAATGTACCGCAGCAATGGCTCTGTCATAGAAGGGAATTGGGTAAATGGACAAATTAAGGTGCAAAATGGTGGAAATACTGAGGGGTCTAAAATTTCAGAAGTTGCGTCTTCTGGTAGTGAAACGCTTCAAGATTGCAACAAAATTTATTGCAAAAGCGGCAAAGGTACGTTCCAATATGGCGATGGCTCAAAATGGACAGGTGAATTTAAAGACGGTGTGCCAGAAGGTCAAGGTACGTGTCAATATGCCAACGGCGATAAATATGTCGGTCGTTTTGAACGTCATGCGCCACAGGGTGAAGGCACGATGTATCACTCAAATGGGCGTATCGTCTCTGCTATGTGGGAATATGGTCGTCCAATTGGCGATATTCCGTCGAATAGTAAGGTCAATCAAAC
>JAYTMI010001035.1:0-4220 GCA_043728625.1 Saprospiraceae bacterium
GCAGAAGGTTGGGTGATTTCAATAACACCAAGCGGAGGTTGGGTACCTGCGTGCATTGCGGGCAATACAGGCATAGGTATGAGCCAACGGATGCAGTCGTTTGTGACTGACCCAAAAGAAAGTCCTTTTAATGTTGTCGAACCGGGCAAACGTCCACGTGTGACTTTGACACCGAGCCTTGCGATGAAAGATGGCAAACCATTTTTGTCATTTGCTAAACAAGCAGGCGATGAACAAGACCAATTGCTGATGCAGTTTTTTCTGAATATGGTTGAGTTCAATATGACTGTCCAAGAGTCTTGTGAAGCGCCGAGTTTTAAGACATTACAAATGTATTCGAGCTTCGGTAAGCATGAAAAAGCCATCGGTGGACTGACTTTGAATGAACAAACGCCGCCTTATGTCCGCAAGGATTTGAGCCGCATGGGTTACAAACTCAACTATCAAGAACGCACAAGTGGACCGATTAACGCTATTTATTTTGATTGGAAACACGGCAGCTTTTGGGGTGGTTCGAGCAATCATGGCGAAGACTATGGCATCGGCTGGTAATTTTTAAGTGATAAGTGCCAAACGCATAGACATACGTTTGGCACTTATCACTTAGAATCACTTTTACTGAGGGGTAAGCAACTACAAATTTGGGTATCTCGTAGTTAAGATTAAACATCTTTTTCTTTTAATTACTTACGACTGAACCTAATTTCTTATGAAACAAATCATCTACATTTTTGCTTCTGTCGCCACCCTTTTTCTTTATATGGGTAATACAGGCGGTCCCGCAAACGTCCAACAAATAGGTTATACAGGCTCGCCTGTTGACCAATCAGCTACCTGCAATTCTTGCCACAATGGTGGTAATTATGGTGCCAGTGCAAATCTCGAAGTATTTGATGCGACGGGCACAACAACTGTTACCAACTACGAACTCGGTAAACAATATACCATTCGTTTAACCATTTCAATATCAACCGGCAACCCTGCTGGCTATGGTTTTCAGATGATTGACTTGCGGCAATCCAATAATGTCAATGTCAAAGGTTTCTTGCCAACAGCACAGCAAACGGCTGGTATCGCTGTTAATACAATTACTTCAACGGGTAATATTTATGCGGAACACAGCTCACGACTCAATACAAAAATCATTAACGTCAAATGGAAAGCACCCAGTACCAACTTAGGTGTCATTGTTTTTTATGCCGCCGCTAATGCTGTTAATGGCAATGGTGATATTTCGGGGGACAACCCAACCTCTGCAACTTCGGTTCAATTATCGCCAATGACAACAGGTATTAATGAACTTGCAGAACATCTCAGCATACAATTGTCTCCAAATCCAACACCAACAAATGTTTTGGTGTCATTGGATAGCAAAGTGTCAAAAGCTTTGAAAATTCTAATCACAGATATAAGCGGGCGCATTGTTTTGTCCGAAAACTGGACAGTAGCGGTGGGTCAAAATCAACGATTCCTCGATATGCAAACTTTTGCAAAAGGAGCATACATGGTGCAAGTTGTTGATAATCAAAATATTGTATCGAAAAAGATATTGAAGCTTTGATTGTGAAAATTTACTGCGGGGTTAGGCAACTATAATTTTAATAAAAACATAATTTACAAAAAACAGATTAAACAAGACAAAAACGGAAATTCAATTTTAAATTACTTAACTATCAACTACGTTTTATGAAAAAAATCATCTACCTCTTCGCTTCTTTTGCGACAATCCTCTTGTTTGTCAACAATGCAACAGGACCTGTTGCCAAGCAACAAAAAGGTTATACAGGTGCGCCTGGTGACCAACCTAATACATGTGTTACGTGTCACAATTCAGGCACCTATGGGTCAAGTGCGACCATTCAAGTATTCGATTCGTTGGGTACAACTGCCGTAACGAAGTATGTGCTTGGGAAACAATACACACTGCGTTTGACGATTTCAGTAACAAGTGGCACACCTTCCGCTTATGGCTTCCAAATGATTGACATCCGCAAAAAGGACAGCACCAATGTCAAAGGTTTTTTAGCAAAAACTTCGCAAGCGGCTGATATTGGCATTGATACCATCGCCGCAACAGGGCGTGTTTATGCGGAACACAATGCTAAGCTAACATCAAATGTCATCAATGTGAAGTGGAAAGCACCGAGTACAGACTTAGGTACGATTGTTTTTTATGCGGCGGGTAATGCAGTCAATTCAGGTGGTACTTTTGCCGGCGATAATGGTACGCCTTCTGTTTCTGTGCAGATTACGTCTCCGATTTCGTCGGGTGTCAATGAATTGGCGGAAAATGTCCAGATTCAATTGTCGCCGAATCCAACACCTTCAACTGTATCGGTTTGGTTGAATAGTAAGGTGTCAAAAGTTTTGAAAATTCAAATAACAGATATCAGCGGACGCATAGTTTTGTCCGAAAACTGGTCTGTTACGATGGGTCAAAATCAACGTTTGCTCGATATGCACACTTTTGCAAAAGGTGCGTACATGGTTCAAATCGTTGACAATCAAAATATTATATCGAAAAAGATATTGAAGCTTTGATTGTGAAAATATACTGAGGGGGGTAAAACCAATCCTAAAAACGCCTTGTTCAATGATTTGAACAGGGCGTTTTGCATAAATAAATGACTTCAAAACCTTTCATAAATAAACTGTCAATGTTAAATGCCCAAATGATAGCCCTCAAAATATTTACAAGAGATAATATTTCTCGATAATCAGCAATTTTAACATTTAATATTCTGAAAATACAACCAATTTCAAAATATTGTGTTTATTTTGTCAAAATAAATCCTTTTTAATAAAATTGTAAATTTATATAAAATGACATCAACCACTTTGACCGCGCCTAATGAAACGCAGTCTTGGACTATGGACATCGAAAATGTATTCAAGGCGCAGAAAGCCAATCAATACGTCATTGGTTCAACAACGGCTTCGGAACGCAAAGCCAAATTGAAAAAGCTCTTAGCGACGGTTTTGAAATACAGAACAGCCATTCAAGAAGCGGGTTATGCGGACTTCAAAAAAGCACCCGCAGAGGTGGATTTGACGGAAGTGTATGCCATGACAACGGAGTTGAAACACGCCATCAGCAACGTTTCTTATTGGATGAATCCTAAAAGTGTCGGCGTGCCGTTGACTCAGTGGGGGTCGTCTTCTACGATTCATTATGAAGCAAAAGGCGTTGTTTTGATTGTTTCTCCTTGGAATTTCGCTTTCAATTTGACCTTTGGACCTTTGGCTTCGGCTATTGCGGCAGGTAATTGTGTGATGATAAAACCGTCTGAAAATACACCTCATGCGGCGGCTTTGATGAAAAAAATGTTGGCAGAAGTGTTTTCAGAGAATGAAGTGGCTGTATTTGAAGGGGACGCAGAAGTGGCTCAATTCATTACAAAACTGCCGTTTAACCACATCTTTTTTACAGGCAGTCCGAGTTTGGGTAAAAAAGTGATGAAGGCGGCGGCTGAAAACCTCTGTTCAGTCACCTTAGAATTGGGTGGAAAATCACCTGTTGTCGTTGATGATACAGCCAATTTGAAAGTGGCAGCCAAACGTATTGCTTGGGCAAAATTTATGAATAATGGACAAGTTTGTATCGCACCCGATTACCTCTATGTACATGACAAGGTGAAAGATGAATTTTTAAGCCATTTCAAACAATGTATCACTGATTTCTATAAAGATGCGCCTGAAAAATCCGAAGACTATAACCGTATCGTCAATAAGAATCATTTCAATCGGCTTGATGCTTACTTGACAGATGCCAAAGCAAAAGGTGCAAAAGTAGAATTTGGTGGCGAAACAGATGCGTCTCAAAACTATATGTCGCCTACGATTTTGTCCAATGTTTCTGCGGATAGTGCTGTGATGCAAGAAGAAATATTTGGACCCATTTTGCCTGTATTGACTTTTAGCGATGTTCAAACCGTGATTCAACACATTCAAGAGAATGAAAAACCTTTGGCGATGTACATTTTTAGTCATAACAAAAAGAATATCAGGCTATTGAACAGCCAGACTCGTGCGGGTGCAACGGTTATCAATCACAATGCCTTGCATTTTTTCAACCAAGACCTACCTTTTGGCGGTTCCAACAACAGTGGTATTGGCAAAGGACATGGCAAGTTTGGTTTTGAGGAATTCTCCAATGCACGCGGTGTTTTAAACCAATGGGCTCCTTTCAGTTCTTTGGATATGCTGATGCCGCCTTACAC
>JAYTMI010001036.1:0-1846 GCA_043728625.1 Saprospiraceae bacterium
GAAATTCCGAACTCTTGTTGGATGAATCAGTACGATAATTTGTCAAACCGTCAAGCGCATTATGAGTCAACGGGTCCTGAAATTTGGCAACAAACAGCAGGTAAAATTACGCATCTCGTTGTCGGTGTTGGAACAGGCGGAACGGTTTCAGGTACAGCCCAATATCTGAAAGAGCAAAACCCGAACATAAAAGTTTGGGGTATAGACACTTATGGTTCTGTTTTTAAAAAATATAAAGAAACAGGTGTATTTGATGCCAACGAAATTTATCCTTACATTACTGAGGGGATAGGGGAGGATATTCTACCCAAAAACGTGGATTTCAGTTTGATTGATGCTTTTGAAAAAGTGACCGATAAAGACGGTGCAGTGATGGCACGTCGTCTGGCACGTGAAGAAGGCATATTGTTGGGTTATTCCGCAGGTTCTGCTATGGCGGGTTTGTTGCAATTAGGCGACCAATTTACAAAAGACGATGTTGTTGTCGTCATTTTCCATGACCACGGCAGCCGTTATGTCGGTAAAATTTTCAACGACGACTGGATGCGTGAACGCAATTTCCTCGACGATGAATTGAAAGTAAAAGACATTATTTCTAACAAATCGAATAAGATTTTCTATTCTGTCACGCCTCAACATACTGTTAGAGAGGCTTTTGACATGATGAAAAAATACGACATTTCGCAAATGCCAGTGATGTTGGAAAACAAAATGGTGGGTTCAATTGCTGAAAATACAGTGTTGACTTATCTTTTAGAAAACCCAATGCGCCATGCCGAGCATAAAATTGAGGACATCATGGATGCACCGTTCCCTATTGTCAATGAGGAATTGCCTGTGAAACAATTGAATCGTTATATTTCTAAGAAAATACCTGCGGTGGTGGCTAAAGACAAGGCGGGGTTGTTGCATATTTTGACGAAATATGATATTATACAAGCGGTTTGATTAGAATTAGGAATTAGAAATTTTAAGCTAAAATTCCTAATTCCTAATTAATTTGTTATCCCCACCAAATCAAACAAAAATGCATACTCCATCGCCGTTTCTTTAAATCGTTCAAAACGTCCTGACGCGCCACCATGTCCTGTTGTCATATTACAAAACATATAAAGCGGTGAGCGTTTGTTCGTCCGCAATTCGCGCAGACGAGCGACCCATTTTGCGGGTTCCCAGTATTGTACTTGCGAATCGTGCAAACCTGTTGTAACCAAAGTAGCGGGATAGGCTTTTGCCGAAACTTGGTCATAAGGCGAATAGGATTTCATGTAATCGTAGTAAGTTTTGTCTTTCGGATTGCCCCATTCGTCAAATTCGCCTGTTGTCAAAGGAATAGTTTCATCGAGCATCGTCGTTATGACATCTACGAAAGGCACTGCTGCAACAACGCCACGCCACAAATCAGGACGCATATTCATCACCGCACCCATCAACAAACCACCTGCCGAACCGCCCATTGCCATCAGTTTTGATTTGGCGCAGTACCCCTCAGTAATCAGCGTTTCAGCGCAAGCGATGAAGTCAGAAAAGGTGTTTTTCTTATTCAACAATTTACCGTCTTCGTACCATTGACGACCCAGTTCTTGACCGCCACGAATGTGAGCGATAGCATAAACAAAACCTCTATCCAAAAGACTCAAACGGGGCGAAGAAAAATGAGGATCCATCGAATGTCCATAACTGCCATAAGCGTACAACAAAAGCGGTTGCCGCCGTTTTTTATACATGTCTTTTCGATAAACAATTGATATAGGTACTTTTACACCATCAGGAGCTGTGGCATAAACACGTTTTGAGACATAGTTTTTAGGGGTAAAACCTGCCTGTAAAACGGCTTCTTGTTTCA
>JAYTMI010001037.1:0-4385 GCA_043728625.1 Saprospiraceae bacterium
TTCCGAGCCAGTAAAAAAGCGGATGAGTCCATTTTTAAAATTTTAATCAATTTATTTTTAAACTATTTTACTTTTTGACACACTTTTCTGAACATTCCCAAACAGTCTCCTCACCAAGACATAATTACACCTTACCAAGACATAAAAACACCTCACCAAGACATAAAAACACCCTACCAAGACATAAAAACACCCCACCCAAACATAAAAACATCCCATCCAAACATAAAAACACCCTACCCAAACATAAAAACACCTCACCCAAACATAAAAACACCTTACCAAGACATAAAAACACCTCACCCAAACATAATTATGTCTTACCAAGATATAATTATACCTTGTCGAGACATAATTTTGTACGATGACATCATCTCTAAACAACACCTTTCTATGAAAACACAGCTATTATCACTCTTTTTGTTGCTTTTTATGAGCAAAACTGTGGCGCAACCCTTTCCGAATCCTGTATTGAACGGGCGACTAAAAGTGTCCGACAATAAAAGGTTTTTGGTGCACGAAAATGGTGTGCCTTTCTATTGGTTGGGAGACACGGCTTGGGAATTGTTTCACAGACTCAACCGCGAAGAAGCGGAAAAGTATCTGAAACAAAGGGCGGAACAAGGGTTTACGGTCATTCAAGCGGTGGCTTTGGCGGAATTGCAAGGTTTGAAAGACCCCAACCCTTACTGGGAACTGCCGCTGCACGACTTAGACCCGACAAAACCCAACGATGCGTATTTTCAACACGTGGATTGGATAATAGACAAAGCCGCTGAACTCGGTTTGTACATCGCTTTGTTGCCGACTTGGGGCGATAAAGTGTTCAAAGACCGTTGGGGCGATGGTCCCGAAATATTTAATACCACCACGGCTAAAAGCTATGGCACATGGATTGGCAACCGATACAAAGACCGCAAAAATATTATTTGGGTGCTCATGGGTGACCGCAATCCACGTCATGAACAAGATGTCAACGTTTGGCGGTCAATGGCGGCGGGTATTACTGAGGGGGTCGGCGGTGCAGATAAAGCGTTGATGACGGCGCATCCACAACCCAATGGTCTGGCGGATGGTGGTTCGGGTCAATGGTTTCACAACGACGATTGGTTTGATTTCAATATGTTTCAAACGGGGCATTGCCGCGAGAATCCTGTGTATGACCGTATTCAAGTCGCTTATAATCGCCAACCAACGAAACCGACAATTGACGGAGAACCCTTGTATGAAGACCATCCTGTGTGTTTCAACAGCAAAGATTTGGGTTTATCGAGTGCTTATGATGTGCGTATTTCTGCTTATTGGGATGTATTTGCTGGTGCTTTTGGCAATACCTATGGTTGTCATGATGTTTGGCAGTTTTATACACCGCAACGCAAAAGCGTAAATGGTGCCAATATTCCGTGGACTGATGCCGTCAATCTACCTGCTGCCAATCAAGTCAAATATTTGCGCAAACTGATAGAATCGCGTCCGATGCTTGACCGTGTGCCTGACCAAACGCTTGTCACTACCCCCCTCTCCGAAGGAGTTCTTTGGAACAGTATTTATGACCACATTCAAGCAACACGCGGTAAAGATTATGCCTTTGTTTACTCTACAAAAGGCAAACCTTTTACCGTGAATAAGGGCAAAATAACAGGCGCAAAGGTTGTCGCCACTTGGTTTGACCCACGCAAAGGCAACACCAAAGACATCGGCACTTTTGAGAACACTGGACAACAAACATTTACGCCTCCTACTGAGGGGTATGGTCAAGACTGGGTTTTGATATTGGATGATGTTAGTAAGCGTTATGCAAAACCATAAATGTTAGGATTTAAAAAGGTGTATAACGTGGTGTAAGTAGCAGTGGTTATCGTTCTCCAAACATCTTTTTGTTTAACAGTTTTAAAAAAAAGATTAAACAGAAAGACAACTATATTAGATTCTTGGTGTTAGAGTCTTTGTTGAAATCAAATACAACATAGTAGCCGATTCTTTGACTGCTATTCACACACATTTCTAACACTTAAAACTTAAAAAAGGTATATGAGACCGAACGAAATTGTTTTAAACGACATGTTCATTGACGATGATGTTTTAACCTTCACAGACGACGAAATTGGTGATGACCACATTATGACTTCCGTTGAAACCCCCATGCACGACGCCGCTTTTGACTTGACGGATAATGAAAAAATGCACAAAATCGCTTACCATTTTAGAGAAATCATGCACACTTTAGGACTTGATTTGACCGATGACAGCCTAAAAGGCACACCGAATCGAGTCGCTAAAATGTACGTAAAAGAAATTTTTAGTGGCTTAAACCCTGCTAATAAACCCAAAATTGCTTTGTTCGATAATAAGTATCAGTACAATGAGATGCTCGTAGAAAAAGACATCACGTTTTTCTCAAATTGCGAGCATCATTTTGTACCGATTATTGGCAAAGCACACGTCGCATATATGTCGAATGGTAAGGTCATCGGTTTATCAAAACTCAACCGTTTGGTACAATATTATGCCAAACGCCCACAGGTTCAAGAGCGTTTGACGATGCAAATCGCTAAAGAACTACGCACAGCTTTAGGGACAGAAGATGTGGCTGTTGTGATTGATGCAAAACACTTGTGCGTCTCTTCGCGCGGCGTGCAAGATGTGAATAGTAGTACCGTTACGTCTTATTATGGTGGAAAATTCAAGGAGGAAGCCCGTAAAAGTGAGTTTTTAAAATACTTGCAATTATCAGCTGATTAAGGTTTCATAATACAAATTATAAATACAACCCTTGTAGAACAGCCGTTTTGCAAGGGTTTTTGGTTTTTATGTGTTGAATAGAGTTGTTATTCACCGCATACACCTAAACCAAGCTATACAAAGGGAAAAAAGAAACAGGGTAAAAATAGCTTTATGACTAAAAAACACCGAAATCAAGAAATATACTGAGGGGGTATTTTATATTTACAAAAAAATTAAAAATGATAAAGATGAAACAGTACCTACTCTCTTCGCTCTGTGCGAGTCTTGTAACCGTTGCCCTCAACGGTCAATCTTTCAACAATTTCCCAGTTTCAACCCAAAAGCCACCTTTACATGGCAAACATTGGATGGCAGTGACGGGTAAACCACTTTCAGCAACTGCGGGAGCGATGATATTCGCCAAAGGTGGTAATGCGATTGATGCCGGTTGTGGCATGTTAGCCGCTTGCTGTACGATGTGGGATGTATTGAGTTGGGGCGGCGAAACACAAGCCTTGATTTATAATCCAAAGACGAAAAAGGTCATCGCTATCAATGCTTTAGGTGTTGCGCCAACAGGTGCAACGGCTGAATTTTTTAAAGGGAAAGGGATGAACTATCCACCTGAATTTGGTCCTTTAGCTGCTGTAACACCAGGAACGCCTGGTGGTTTGATGACCATGTTGGCAGAATATGGTACAATGAGTTTGAAAGATGTCCTTGCTCCAGCCATGCAAATGGCAGAAGGTTATCCGATTGAAGCACAAACGGCAAACTCTATTGAACGTGGTAAAGATGAAATTAAGAAATGGCCCTATTCTAAGAAGGTGTTTCTACCACATTTAGGTGAAAAACGAGAAGCACCTGATGCAGGAGAAATCTTTGTTCAAAAAGACCTATTAGCGATGTTGCAAAAATTGGTCAATGCAGAACAAGATGCTTTGAAAAAAGGTAAATCACGTAAAGAAGCGATATATGCCGCTTACGACTTGTTTTACAAAGGTGAAATCGCCAAAGAGTTTTCAAGAGGTTGCCGCGAACAAGGTGGCTTAATCACTGAACAAGACTTGGCAAATTGGAAAGTGAAAATCGAAGAGCCAATGATGACCAATTATAAAGGCATTGATGTTTATAAATTGCAACAATGGACGCAAGGACCTGTGATGTTGCAGACTTTAAACATCCTTGAAAATTTTGATTTGAAAGCGATGGGTTATAACTCGACACGTTATATACATACCGTTTATCAAGCCATGAATTTAGCGTTTGCTGACCGTGATTTCTATTACGGCGACCCTGCGTTTGCTAATAATCAGCAACCGATGAAAGGATTGTTGTCAAAAGAATATGCCAAAGAACGCAGTAAATTGATTAATTCAGACAGAAACGATGCGAAAGCAGCACCGGGCGACCCCTACCCTTTTGAAGGCAAAATCAATCCATTTACAGATGTTTTGAAGAATTGGGGCAATGCCAGCATTGAATCCAAGGCAAACACCCCCCTCAGTAATGAGTTCTTAGAATCCTTCACAGCAGGCACAACTTCGGTGGAAGCAGCAGACGCAGAAGGTTGGGTGATTTCAATAACACCAAGCGGAGGTTGGGTACCTGCGTGCATTGCGGGCAATACAGGCATAGGTATGAGCCAACGGATGCAGTCG
>JAYTMI010001038.1:0-1661 GCA_043728625.1 Saprospiraceae bacterium
ATGGAAGGTGAAAGCGGCTCATCGGGCTGCATCAAATACCCCCCTCAGTATTGGCGGAAATTGCGCGATATGTGTGATAAACATGGCATTTTGTTGATTGCTGATGAAGTGATGTCGGGTTTTGGACGCACGGGCAAATGGTGGGGCGTGGACAATTTCGGCGTTGTTCCCGATATGATTGCTACTGCAAAAGGCATTACAGCAGGGTATTTGCCGTTGGGCGCACTCATCGTGAGCGATAAAATTGCGGCATATTATAACGACCGCCCTTTGATGTTGGGTTTGACTTATTCGGCGCATCCTGTTTCTTGCGCCGCAGGTTTGGAGACATTGCAGATATATCAAGACGATAACCTCGTTGAAAATGCCGCTAAAATGGGTAAATACCTCGATGCTCAAATCGCTAAATTGATAGAAAAACACCCTTCTATCGGCGATTGGCGCAACACAGGTTTGCTCGGCTGTCTTGAATTGGTCAAAAATAGAGAAACAAAAGAGCCACTCGCGCCTTTCAATGCAAAACCTTCTGAAATGGGCATCATGCCAAAAGTTGCTGCCAAATTGTCGGAACTCGGTATGTACACCTTTGTGCGTTGGAATTACATCTTCATCGCCCCGCCGTTGATTGTGACGGAAGCGCAAATTGATGAAGGTTTGGCGATGATTTCAGAGGCTTTGGCGATTGCGGATACGGTTTGTGAATAACTAAAAAACCAGAAATAAAAAATGGAATTTAAAAACGACCAAAAGGTAGAAAGCACCATTCGCTACGTTTATTACTTCATTTCAGCGATTTTGTGCGTGTTTTTGATTTTGTTGACCGACAAAATCCTTAATGATTTGGGTAGCTCGGTGACGATGCCAACCCAAACAGAATTTGAGAATAAAGTCTTACAAGACTCTTTAAATCTGGTTAAAAAGCCACTGACTCTTCAAGCAGAGGAATACGCCACACGTACCGAACAATTGCAGAAAACAGCGAATTTGGCACAAGAAAAGTACGAAAACGCCAAAGAATCCTTCGATAATTGGCTCAAAGCAAGGGAAACGATTGGCGCACCATCGCAAGACAAGGAAGTCATCAGCCGCGCCGAACGACTTGACGATTACTACAAAATCAAACAAGCTTGGAGCAAACAGTTGTCGTTATTGGAAGATACGACTCAAATGATTCGAAGCCGACTCTATGCCCTTAATGAACAGATAGATCAGGATAAAACCAACGCCTTTACTGCTTATTCAAATGCTCAACAAGGCTACGAAGTAAAGGTGTTTTTCATCCGTTTACTGTTCATTTTACCTATTCTGGCATTGGGTATTTTCTTTTATGTGCGCAATCGCAAACATAAATTCTGGCCTCTTTATCTCGGTTTTACCTTCTTTTCATTGTATGCTTTTTTTGTTGGCTTAATACCTTATTTGCCCTCTTATGGTGGATATGTACGTTATTCCGTAGGTATTTTGCTGTCGTTAGCGGGTGGCTATTATGCCATAAAAAACATTCGGAGCTACCTCGAACAACGGCAAGCAGCCCTTAAATTGTCGTCCGATGAACGCTCAAAAAATGTGGAATCGGATACGGCATTCAAGGCTTATGAACAACATATTTGCCCATCATGTGGTAAGGATTTTATTTTTAAAAATTGGGTAATGGGTAAGCC
>JAYTMI010001039.1:0-3981 GCA_043728625.1 Saprospiraceae bacterium
GAAAGCGTTTGAATAGATTTTGAGCTTTATGATATATGGCTTTAGTCAACAAAGGAAAAGGGAAAAAACCAACCAAAACGGCTCTGCAGCTAACAAGACCAGAGCCGTTGCCTGCATTGCGGTGGAAGTTTTAGGTGTACCCGCTTTAATCCGAAATATCGCAAAACAAGAATCTTTCACTACAAAGTAGCGATTAGCGAGAGTTGCGTTCCTTGATATGGATAGTTAAAAAGTGAAAGAGCCGTTGAATACTGAAGGGGTATCAACGACTCTTTTTTGATTGAATCTTCCACAAATGGGCGTATCAGTCAACCCTAACCACATTATTCACCCCTTCCAGCGTTTTCAAGGCACGGATAGCTAAAACAAGTTGGTCGGTATGACTGACCATCAATTTGACACGTCCTTCAAAAAAGCCTTCGTTGCCTTCGATGCTGAATGAACGAATATTGAGACCTAAATCGCTTGAAATACGGTTCGACAATCGTTCAATAACGCCCGGTCCTGTGTCAACGCCGATGATGAGCAATTCGACGACAAAACTGACTTCGGAGGTAGAACCCCATTCCGCTTTTGCCATCCGATGCCCATAATGAGACATGATGTTGGGCGCATTATTGCAAACAGTGCGGTGAATTTTGTAAATATTATTGCTTGTTATATAGGCAAAAACATCATCACCTTGTACAGGTCGGCAACAATCTGCCAATTCATAAAGATATTCTTTGGCAGGTTGTCCATTGATGAACAACTCCGTTTTGATGCTGGGCTTGTTTGATTTGCGCGGTTCGGTAGGAATATTGGTTTTTTCATCTCCTTCGACAGGTTGAAGACGGTTTTTTTCAATTTTAAAAATCTTCAAATCGTCTTGCAAATCAATCGCTTCGTTCGAAATGGCTAAATAGAACTCATGCCTTGTTTTGAAACCAAAATATTTCATAACAACTTCTATGCTGGGTTCAAACTCCACTTTCATGTGGTCGAACTTGCGTTGCAAGGCTTCTTTGCCGAAATCTGCAAATTTTTTGGCTTCTTCACGAAGACATTGGCGGATTTTCTCCCGCGCCTTGCCCGTGACGACCCATTTCAACCAATCCTCTGTCGGATGGCGTTTGGCATTGGTTTCGACGCTGATTTGGTCGCCATGTTGCAATTTATAACCGAGTGGGACAAGGCGATTGCTCACTTTCACAGCTTGGCAATGCGCCCCAATGTCGGTATGGATATAAAAAGCAAAGTCCAAAGCCGTTGCCCCTTTCGGTAATATTTTCATATCGCCTTTGGGCGTATAGACATAAACCTCTTCGGCAAAAAGGTTTGTCGTTTTGAAATCGTTGACAAAATCTATCGAGTTACCATCACCTGCTTCTTCAAGCGACTTGCGCACTTGGTCGAACCAACGTTCAAAAACGTCTTCTTGTTTCCGCACATTTTTGTATTTCCAATGCGCTGCATAACCACGTTCAGCGATTTCGTCCATGCGTTCACTCCTAATTTGCACCTCAACAAAACGTCCTTCTGGACCTATAACCGTGGTGTGGAGCGACTCATAACCATTGGATTTAGGTATCGTTACCCAATCTTTTAAACGGTCCGGCATCGGTTTATGAACACTGGTTACAATAGAATATGCCGCCCAACAATCTGCTCGCTCACGCTCAATGGGTACATCAATGATGATGCGGACAGCAAAAAGGTCATAAATATCTTCAAAACGGCAGCTTTTCTGCTTCATTTTGTTCCAAATCGAGTAAATAGATTTTGGACGACCTGAAATGCGGTACTTGATACCCTCTTCGTCAAGATGTTCTTCAATGGGGCTGATGAAGTTGTGGATATAGCTGGCGCGGTCTTTTCTCGTTTCGCTTAGTTTTTCAGCAATATCGTTGTACTCTTCGCGGTGCGTAATTTTTAGGCACAAATCTAAAAACTCTGAACGAACATTATAAAGACCTAAACGGTGTGCAAGTGGGGCATAAATAAATTCCGTTTCGGCAGCGATTTTCAGTTGTTTATGATGCGGCACCGAGCCGAGCGTCCGCATATTGTGCAGGCGGTCAGCCATCTTTATCAAAACGATGCGAACATCTATAATGAGCGTACCAAGTATTTTTTTGATATTTTCAGCCTGAGGGCTTTCACTATCGTAGGTTTTTTCGAGTTTGGTCAAGCCATTGACGATTTCTTCGACCTTATCTCCAAATTCTTCTTTAATATAAGAAAGTGTAACTGTGGTGTCCTCTACAACATCGTGCAGCAAAGCGGCAACAATAGCTGTTCCGCCCAAACCAATTTCTTCGGCACAAATGCGCGCCACCTCGATAGGGTGTAAAATATAGGCTTCGCCAGATTTGCGACGTTGTGGACCATGGGCTTCTACGGCAATTTCGTAAGCACGGCGGATGTCGTGTTTATCTTCATCCGAGAGTGGTGTTTTAATGCTTTTGAGCAAGCGGCGGTAGGCGCGCTGAATCTCTAAGCGATCATCTTCGGTGTACATTTCTACGATAGGTTCTGCAGTGTGGGACATATTGCTGTGATTTAGTCTCTATGCTTGATTCTCCTTTGGATAACGTCTGGTTTTTTACAAATGTTCCCTTCGATAATATAAAAAAAGAAGACATTTACAAATATACGATAAAAATCCTTTCTCTTACAAATATAACTCATTTCAAGTCTTCTTCAATAGCGACTATCACGTTAACAGCACGTTCATAAATCGCTTCTGCCGACCCCTCAGTATTTCGAGCACCGAACAAGGCGATTTCACAATCTCTGAGCACTTTATCAAAATCTTGAATAAGCTCTTGTTTGACATTCAAAGAGGTTAGTTTTTCACGCACGTTGTATTTCGTAAATTCAGCCAATGGAATTCCAAATTTGTCGCTCACATAATTGAATAAAGCCTTCGAAACTTCATTATAGAACAGCCTTTCATTGCCTTTTTTCAAAAACTCTTGTGCCACAGCCAAGCGACTTTCGGCGACTTTTGGCGCATTGGCACGTTTCAAAAGGGTTATATCTCTCTGACTCATGCGCTTCTGCCATTCTTTAAGAACAATGACGCCCCCAATAAATATAAAAGGTAAAATCAATAAAACCCAAAACAAAACCGACCGCCAAAAACGGGTGACTTGATTGACAAAAACGCTTGTCGTTTTGATGCCTAATATATCTCGTGCTCTATCCTGCAATATCGTCGCTGCTTTGTTAGAGCCTTGTGCAATTTGTAAATTGAAAACTTGTGAAAGCGTTTGAAAAGTCTCTCCCTCCCCACTGCCTTGGGATGTTCCATCAGTCTTTAAGTATGAAAATTCAGGTTTTATCGAAAAATTACCTGTTTGCTTAGGTACGATTAGATATTCAATCTCTTTTGTCGTCTGCCATTCCCCATTGCGCTCAACACTTTCCTCTTTCAAAATTTTAGCTTCGTAAATATCAAGACCTTCTATTTTTGGGAGTTTGGGTGCTAACCAACGTTTGGCATCGCCATTGCCTAAAATGTTCATTTTCAATGAGATAACATCATCTGTTGTGGCATCGGTTTTTGAAATTGAAAAATCTACTTTGAAATCCCCAACTGCACCGCTAAAACTTGAAGGGGCATTGGCAGGTAAGGGCTTGACCTCTATCGGGACTTCATTAGCCGCTACAATGTGCGTTTCAACAAGCGGAGCAGAAAAAAAGCTGCCAAAAAGGTCGTTGTTGTCATTCTTATTGCCTTTGACAATGCCCATTTGTAGGGAAAAAGGCTCTATCTTAAATGTGCCTTCTCGTTGTGGAAAGAGCGCAATACGTTGCAAAATTCGTGTTATATAGGGTTTGCCGCCCAGGGTGACTCTATTGTCGTTGTGCAGAAAGTCATTGACTTCTAGTTTGTAAAAACCATCATATTTTGACTCATTGACGCGACTAACACCGCTGATATTGGCGCGGGTATAGAGTTTATAGTCCAAAATCAATTGTTGACCAATGTAAGCT
>JAYTMI010001040.1:0-1588 GCA_043728625.1 Saprospiraceae bacterium
AAGCCCGAAGCCTTTAGCCGTGTTTTTGGTCCTTTGACACGTTTTAAGTTGTATGAAAACCATGATAATAATGTTGATTGGGCAATTGATTTTTCAAACCCCCGTACTGAAACGTGGGCTTATGTAGCGCAACACTATGCCGATATTGCCCTCGAATACAATATGGATTTTATGCGGGGCGATATGGCACACGTACAAATGCGACCCGAAGGCGTACCGACCGAAGCAGATGAATACTATGATATTTTAGGTTTTATCAAAAAAACAGTCGCTAAAAAAATACCTCATTTTGGCTCATTCGCTGAAACGTTCCTTGCGCCGCCCGGTGTTATGGCTTATGGCGATGAAGTTGCCCACCTTGAATTGTCAGATTCAGATACAACATTGGGCGATTTACAAAGTATGGTTGTTGGTTCTGAACGTTTTATGAATGAATTTAATCGTTATTTGGATATTTTGCACAACCGAACAGTTGCACCCAATTTCACGATAATGACAGGCGACAAAGACGATCCGCGTTTTGACGAATTTTATTTGCGTGGTAATGAAGCCCGTTTTTTCATCGCTTTGTTTCTATCCGAAATGCCCAGTTATATGGGTTTAGGTTTTGAATTACGTGACCCGCACCCGATGCCTGCACCTAATGAGCATTACACAAAACTCTACGTTTTTCATCTTGATGAAGGTAAAAATGCGACATCTGGCGACTACGTTTGGGGCAAAAACCGTTCGCTTTTTAACCGTCTCGACAGAATGCGTTCAGTCTCTGATTGGCTATTACCTTTGGTGAAAAATGAAAAAGTCTTATGGTGGCAATTGCCGTCTTCGCATCATTCAAACAAAGTTATTGCTTGGTCGGCAGGAAATTGGGTGTTTATCGTCAATTTAGATACTGAAAACGATGCGACAAATATTACTTTACCAACGCCTCAGTATAACAACGAAACTAAGTTGTTTTTAGAGTTTACAACATTAGATTGGGGGACGGAAACAGATACGGTTTTGAAAGTTAAGGAATTGACAATTCATTTAGAAAAAATACAAGCTGGTGAAGGGCGGATTTATAGAAAAGAGGGTTGAAAATTATCGTAAACACTTGAATTATTGGAAAAAAGGGTTATTTTTGTACGAACAAACATCATTTAAGAGCAAACTTAACTCATTTTTATGGAGACCAATTTACCAGAGATAACATCCGTATATTTTGACCCAACAACCGATTTCGGTTTTAAAAAACTTTTTGGCGAAGAAGCAAATAAAGATTTGCTCATGGATTTTTTAAATTCGTTGCTTCCAGAAGAACATCAAATTAGCGCACTAACACTTCAAAATGTGGAACAATTGCCCGAACACGAAGAAGACCGTAAAGCGATTTTTGATATTTTATGTGAAGACAAAAATGGTGAAAAATTCATCGTCGAAATGCAAAAATCCCAAATGACTTATGTCATGGATAGGTCACTCTATTATGTTACTTTTCCGATTCAATCGCAAGCGAAAAAGAACAAATGGAATTTTAAACTATCCCGCGTATATTTGATAGGCATTTTGGATTTTGAATATGATAAAAATCTAACTTATTGGAAGG
>JAYTMI010001041.1:0-11440 GCA_043728625.1 Saprospiraceae bacterium
AAAACATCAAAGACGTATTGACAGATAAGGGCTTGACATTCGATGATGTCGTCAGCGTCATTATTTACCTTAAAGATATGAATGATTATGACCGTTTGAATGCCGTTTATCGCACCTATTTCACTACGCGATTTCCGACCCGCACCTGCATACAAGTCGCTGCGTTGCCACGCAATGGACATGTTGAAATATCGGCAACGGCGGTTATGCCTAAAAAGAAGAAAGGAAAAAAGCAAAAACCTTAAACTATTGCTTTGCAAAACGTTATAAAAGTACCGTATTGATACAAAACACGGGTCAGATACTTTTGAAGTATCCGACCCGTTTCTGCAATATTTACAAACGATATTATGACTTGCCTTTGTCAGGTATCCGCACCAACGTCTCCAACAAAAAGCCCCAAAACTTCTGTACAGAACTGATTTGCACCCGTTCATCGGGTGAATGCGCGCCATGTATATTCGGTCCAAAAGAAATCATTTGCATATCGGGGTAATGTGTGCCTAAAATACCACATTCTAAACCTGCATGACAAGCACTGACCAACGGTTTTTCATTATAACGTTCCACATATAAATCACTCATCAATTTGACAATCAGTGATGACGGTTTGGGTGTCCAACCTGGATATGCACCGCTATACTTTACCTCTGCGCCTAATAGGTCGAAAGCTGATGTAAGTGCCATTTGTAAGACCGTCTTTTCTGAGTCAACGGAGCTACGTGTCAAACATAAAATGGCATAAGCACCGTCTTTGACCACAACGCGAGCGACATTATTAGAGGTTTGTACTAAGCCTGCAATGTCTGGACTCATGCGGTAAATACCGTTTGGACACGCATAAATAGCCCGCAAGAGTTTGTATGTAAAATCAGACGACAGGACATGTGTAGGTGTGTCAATGGCTTCTATTGAAATATGGGTATTTGGGTCAGTCGTTGCGTATTCTGCTTGCAAAATGCTTTGATATTGCTCTATTGCTTGTTTTACATAGGCAATTTGGCTGTCAGAAACCACAATATCCGCTACCGATTCACGAGGAATGGCATTGCGTAAACTGCCGCCTTCAATCGCAGCGACCTCTACGGCGGTATCTTGAACGAGGGTGAGTAAGCAACGATTCATCAATTTATTGGCATTGCCACGTCCTTTGTGAATGTCCATACCTGAGTGACCGCCTGTCAAACCCTTAATTTTGATGCGAAAAGCGGTTGTTTTTGTCGTTTTTACTGAGGGGTATGTGCCTGTTGCCGTAACATCAATACCACCCGCACAACCGATTGTCAGTTCGTTATCTTCTTCGGTATCTAAATTGAGCATGATATTTCCATCGAGCAAACCGCCTTCAAATGCCAATGCACCCGTCATGCCTGTTTCTTCGTCAATGGTAAACAATGCCTCCAAAGCAGGGTGTGGAATATCGGTTGATGCTAAAAGAGACATAATTGTTGCCACGCCAATACCGTTGTCTGCCCCAAGCGTTGTGCCTTTGGCTTTGACCCAATCCCCGTCCACGTACATCTCTATGCCTTGTTTGTCAAAATCAAAAGTCGTGTCTGCATTCTTTTGATGCACCATATCGAGATGGCTTTGCAGCACAACCGTGTCCTTTGATTCCATACCCTTTGTTGCAGGCTTTTTGATAATCACATTGCCAATAGCATCAACTGTAGTAGGCAATTTCAAGGCTTCGCCAAACGATTTAATGAATTGAATGACCCGTTCTTCTTTTTTTGATGGACGTGGCACGGCGTTTAAATCGGCAAAGTGATTCCATAAGGCGGTAGGTTTTAAATGTCTGATGGCTTCGTTCATTTCTTTTATTTTGATTTTATGATTGATTAGATTATTGAGGGGGGCAAAGGTAGGGAAAATGGAGTGATTGATATAGATATATGGTAAAAGCCCCCCTTTTGTATCTTTCAAAATGCGTCTTCGCCTAAAGCGGCGACATATCGAAGTTCAAACTCAGGCGTTGTAATAAAAGAAAATATGGCTTCATGGTTTAAAGTGATTAAAATATGGATAAAAGAAGTTTAATAAATGGGTGTGTCGTTATTCCTTTGGGTGTATGTTCAAATATTTTACAAATATAAACTATTTAAATATAAAGATGCAATAGTAGTCCTTGAACTTATATGTTAACCGTCTGTTAACGAAGTTGTTAATCCGTTATATTTTTAAATTGACATACCCAAACGTTGTGATGGTTATCACAAAAAATTAATCAAAAATTGATTTTAAGATAGTCAAAGAATGGTATAAAATCACTACTTTCGCTGTCCCCTCAGTATTATTAATTCATTTTAAAAGCATTTTATGACCGTCAATATCATCAATCGCTCTAAAAACGCCTTACCCACCTACGAAACCGAAGGCTCTGCTGGCATGGACTTACGCGCCAACATAGACGAACCGATAACTTTGGGTTCTCTTGAACGCAGCCTGATTCCAACAGGCATATTTATTGCATTACCACAAGGTTTTGAAGCGCAAATACGCCCCCGCAGTGGTTTAGCCGCCAAACGAGGCTTGACTTGTCTCAACAGTCCTGGCACTATTGATGCCGATTATCGAGGCGAAATCAAGGTCATTTTGGTTAATTTGTCCAGCGAAACGCAAACAATTGAACCGTCTGAACGTATAGCTCAAATGGTCATCGCTAAACATGAGCGTGTGACGTGGGAAGAGGTGAGCGTCTTAAACGACACACAACGCGGTGCAGGCGGTTTTGGTAGTACCGGAACGAAATAAGTAACAGTAAACACAGCCCAATTTAAAACTTATATTTTCAATAAAAACGACGAAAACTCAATACACAATTATGAAAATTATCATCCCAATGGCAGGTAGAGGGTCGCGTTTGCGCCCCCACACATTGACCGTCCCCAAACCCCTTATCTCTGTTGCAGGCAAGCCGATTGTACAACGATTAGTGGAAGATTTAGCCCAATCATTCAACGGTGCTATTGAAGAAGTTGCTTTCATCACAGGCGAATTTGGCGAAGCTGTTGAGCGTCAACTCATCGCTGTCGCCAAATCTATTGGCGCAAAAGGAACAATTTACAAGCAGGATATGCCTTTGGGCATCGCCCATGCGATTGGTTGTGCAGGACCCAGTTTGGCTGGAAATATCATTGTTGCATTTGCAGACACCTTGTTTCGTGCTAATTTTCATTTCAATCCCAAAGAAGATGGTATCGTTTGGACACAAAAGGTAGAAGACCCGTCGGCTTTTGGTGTCGTGAAATTGGATCAAAACAACCACATCACGGACTTCGTCGAAAAGCCGCAAAACTTTGTTTCCAACCTCGCCATCGTCGGCATTTATTACTTCAACAGTGGTGAAAAATTGCGTGAAGAGATTGAATATCTCATCAAAAACGACATCAAACTGAGGGGTGAATATCAGTTGACAAGCGTTTTGGAAAATATGAAAAACAACAATACCAAGTTCCGCACAGCCACCATAGACGAATGGATAGACTGCGGCAACAAGGAAGCCGTTGTTCACGCCAACAAACGTATGCTCGAAATTAAGAAAGCCGAGTCTATGGTAGCGGCTTCTGCCAAAACGCGGAACTCCGTCATCATTCAACCTTGTTTTATTGCTGATGGTGTCAATATCCAAGATTCAGTCGTTGGTCCTTATGTCTCGATAGGTCGCAACACGACTATTGAAGGCAGTGTAGTCGAAAATTCGGTTATTGGGGAAGAAACAACGATTATTGACTCTATTCTTAGCAACAGTATGGTCGGCAATTACGTTGAGTATATCGGGCGCAAATCAGAATTAAGCATCAGCGATTATTCGAAGTTTGCATCTTAATATAATGGCGAATGGTGAATGGCGAATAGTGAATTATTCACCATTCATCATTCGCCATTCACCATTAAATAATTTGTCATTTTTAAGAAAATACAAATATGAATCTTACTGTCACCCATATTCAACCCAACACACTTTGCTGGCGTACACGAGGCTTTCAAAGTGTTTTGTTTTGTGCCTTAACTCTCCTCACGCCTTTGAGTAGTCGTCTATCGGCTCAAATCACCAATCAAGCACAAGCAATCCGCATTTCAGAAGACGAAGTGCAGTTGCAAGACAAATACATGGCTGCTGTTGTGCAGCAACAAATTGGCAAATTAGAAGGCGCAGCAAAGCTTTATATTGAGGTTTTGGATAAAAACCCAAAATGCGACGGCTGTGCATTCCAATTGAGTCGTTTATATGACAATATGGGTGATAATCAGAAAGCCATTGACTATGCCAAAAAAGCAGCTTCGTTAGACGCTAAAAACAAATGGTATCAGATACAGTTGGCTGAAACCCTTGAAAAAGTAGGCAGAGACAAGGACGCTGTTGATGTCTATCGCGGCTTGATTGAAAAGAATGGTTTTGAAACAGGTCTGTCAGAAGAGATGTATTTTCGCTTAGCCCATGCGTATGTCCGCATCAGCGAACCCGCCAAAGCGATAAAGATTTTAGAGGAATTGGAGAAAAAAACAGGCATAGATGAAGACATTACAGATAAAAAACGATTGACCTACGAGGTGATGAACGACCCTAAAAAAGCCGCTTTGGAGTTAAAAAAACTGGCAGACGCTTACCCAAAAGTCATTGGTTATCAACACCAAGCAGCCGAGTACTACCTTAAATTGGGTGATAAGGCGACCGCTACTGCCTTCTATCAACAGATATTAAAAAGTGACCCCAATGACTCGAAGGCTCGTATGGCTTTGGCTATAAAACAAGCCCCCTCAGTATCCAATGCCTCTGGCAATGCAGAAGTCAACTATTTGAACTCTTTGAAAGATATATTTCAGAAACCCGCCATCAATATTGATGAAAAGATAAAAACCATTCTGCCTTATGTCAACAAGATAGCCGAAGGTAAGGACAAAGCATTGGCAGCCGCAGGTTTACAATTGGCTGAAATATTAGAAACAGCACATCCCACAGAAGCAAAGTCTTATTCCCTTTTAGGCGATATGTTGTACCACAATGGACGACCCAATGAGGCATTGGCAAAGTATAAAAAATGCTTAGAACTCAATAAATCCATCTATGCCGTTTGGGAGCAAAAGATGTACACAGAGGAAGAGTTGGGTCTATACGACGACCTATTGAAAACCAGCGAAACAGCATCCGATTTATTCCCAAATCAAGCCATGGCTTTTTATTTCAACGGCGTGGCAAATGAACGGAAAGCACAATATGATGCCGCCGTTGCATCGCTCGAACAAGCGATATTGATGTCCGCTAAAAAACCGCCCTTGAAGTTAGATGCCCTTGTTGTATTAGGCGTAACTTATGCTAAATCAAAGCGTTATGCACAATCCGATAAAATATTTGAAGAAGCGTTAAAGCTCAATAACCAATCACCTATCACTATGATACGTTATGCCAATGCCCTTGTTGGGCGCGCGGGTTTAGGCGATAAAGCAAAACAATTGGCAGATGAAGCCATGAAAATGACACAAGAGTCAGACCCCTCAGTATTGGAAGGCTACGGCGATTATTTGTACAAGTCAGGCGATAAAACCCAAGCCGTTACGTATTGGCAGAAAGCCAAAGAACGCGGTGCAAAGTCATCTGTATTAGATAAAAAAATAGTAGAAAAAGCGTTTATTGAATTGCCATAAAGACTATTTCAAGTCGGTGATTAACAATGTTTTACAATATTACAATTCATAATGAAGTATATCCATCTCCTTTTCGTTGCTTTAACCTTAACGTTATTTGCTTGCAAAACGTCAAAAAAAACGTCCACAAAGACGATAACGACAACACCGACCTTTGCCAATGCCCCCCTCAGTATATCAACGGTTTTATTAAAAATGCAAGGTAATAACCTTGATTTTGAACGCATGAACGGTGATGCAGGTGTGGATTATAGAGGGCAACCGATGAATATTGCTGTTTCTTCAACGGTCAGGTGGCGACGTGATTCTGTGATTTGGATGAATGTCAGGAAGCTGGGTTTCACTGTGGCGCGGATACAGGTTACACGCGACTCTGTCTTTGTTGTCAACTATTTGCAAAGCAATTATATTGCAAAAAACCTATCATACATAGAAAAGACTTTTGGTGTGCCACTTGATTTTTCTATTTTACAAGACATTCTACTTGGGAATCCTGTATTTTTAACAGATAAAGACAAATTGACCCTCGAAAAACCCATAGATGGCGATGTGATACTGAGGGGTAAGGACACACGATGGAAAGCGACTTATAAACTCGATGCGACCAATTTTACAGTGAAAGAAATGCTGTTTGAAGAACCCGGAACCAACCGATTGTTGAAAATATGTTATAAAAACTATGGCAATGTGCGTGTTCCCAATGGCACACAACAGAATTTCTCTTACCTTCGCACCATAGATGTAGAGAGTCCTCAAACAGGTAAAGTATCTGTTGTACTCGAAGTAGATGCCGAAAGTCTTGAAATCAATGTACCAAAAAATATCAAATTTGAGATTCCAAACCACTATCAACGGATGGATTAATAGGGGTTTAGGAAACGTTAGTCGTTCCCTAAGCCTTTTTGTTTTGCTATACTTAACACTGCCTGTTTGCTCGATACAACAACTGAATGCCCAAAGCAAACAAGCTGAACTCGAACTACAGCGACAAAAGTTATTGCAACAAATAGATGCTAAAACCCAAGCGTTGGGCAAAACCAAAAAAGAAAAATCTGCCGCACTCATCCAACTTGAACTGCTACAAGATCAAATCGAGACCCGCGAGGCACTCATCAACAACCTTCACGAAGAAGTTTCAGAAACAGATAGAATCATTGACCGTACTGAGGGGGTCATCATTTCGCTCAACGAAGACCGTGAACGGCTGCGGGTGGAGTACGGAGCGATGTTGCGGCGTGCCTACAAAATGAAGTTGCCGAATAATGGGTTTATTTATATGCTTTCAGCTTCTAATTTTGAGGAATCGTATAAAAAATGGCAGTATTTCCGACAATACGACAAATTTAGAAAACGTCAAGCCAGACTTATTATAGAAACACAACAAGCTTTAGAAGCTAAAAATGAGTTCTTAATTCAACAAAAACAAGAAAAAGAGAACTTACTCGGCGTTAATGAGCAACAAAAAGGCATCATTAGCTCTGAAAAAAAGGAAAAAGATAGTCTTGTTCAAGGACTTAAAAGCGCAGAAAGTCGGTTGGTAGGGGAGTTGAAATCAGCTCAAAAACAATCTTCTAAACTGAATGCGGCTATTGAAAACCTAATAGCCTTAGAGCTTGAATCACGTCGCCGTGCTGCCGAAGAACGCAGACGTAAAGCAAAGACAGAAGCTGAACGTTTGAAAAAAGACGAAAGCAAAGAACGCAAATCAAGCGCATCACGTAGTGAACCGACTGAAACAAAAAAATTAGAAGTCATAACAGAATCGAACGAAAACTTAGCATTATCAAGCGATTTCAGGTCAAATAAAGGCAAATTACCGCCGCCTGCCTTGGGTACAATCGTCCGCGACTTTGGCAAACAAAAGGTCTTGGACAAGGTTACGGCTGTCAATAATGGTATTGATATTCGCACTGCAGAAGGGGCTGATGTTAGGGCAGTATTTGGCGGAACGGTTTCCGTTGTGTCGAGTATCGCAGGTTTGGGAACTGTTGTGTTGATTCAACATGGTAATTACTATACAGTTTACTCCAATTTGTCAAACGTTTCCATCCGAAAAGGTAATACGGTTTCGCCACGTCAAAGCATTGGACGGGCTGCCATTAATACTGTTACAAACGAACCCGAAGTTCATTTTGAAATTTGGTTGGAACGCACGCAGCTGAACCCCTCAGTATGGATAGCTCGATAGAATCCCTAAAATGAGAAAGCGGGTACAACTCATTGAATTGCCCCGCTTCTGTTAAAAATGTTCATGAGACTTATTTCTTCTGCCGTTTTGGAACGGGATTCCTGATATTATTAACACTTTTAGATGCTAATTCAGGTGTTATTTCAAATAAAATATGCTCTTCTTCTTGTGCCTCTTCTTGGTTTCTTTGTACTGGTTTAGTTTCAGTATATGAATTTTTTATAATTTTTACTTTTGGTGTTGGAAAAGGAATGCGGCTTGCCACTTCAGGCATAACATCACCTGTCATTACAGAAAGTTGATTATCAACTTGATTCGGATACTGAGGGGTCTCGTCTAAAGACAATTGTGTTGGAATATCAAAACGGTCAAGATGATTATCTTCAATAATCTGAATCAGCAATTCTGCATATCTTGGATTGGTCGCATAACCTGCTTTTTTCAAACCGTATGCCCAAGAACGATAGTCAGAACGGTCATAAGTAAACAAAACGCGATAGTTTGAATGGGTCATCAGGAACTCAGAATGTTGTCTAAATGACTCTTCTGGCGAGTTATATTTGATAAACTTAGACAATTTCAGTCTGCCTTGTTTGTCTTTATCATCATCATAAAATTCAACATAATCGCCATCTCCAGTACGCCACTTGACACCAAAATGGTTGTTGGACATTAAAGCTAATTTACTCTGCCCGTTGCCAGACTCTAAAATACCTTGCGCCAATTTGATACTAGCAGGGATACCTGTTCGAATAGATTCCATGACCGCTATAGAGCGATATTGCTCGATATAACTCTCACGAAGTTGGCTGCGAACGGGGTTCGGTGCAGCAGATATGTTTGCGATTGTCAAGGCAAACAATACGAAAGATGCAATGGATTTTCTCATAGTTTTAGCTGTCGGTGTCGAAGTTTTAATTAAAAATGATTGTTTAAAATTTGGTTAGAAGTAAAAGTGAGACACAAAGAAATAACGATAGGACGACAGCTCATGGGGAGATGATTTTTACTGGTTAAATAAGCTGTTGTGTTTATGAAATCCTTTCTGTTATATAGTTACAAACAAAGGCTATGCCAACGAGAGTTAATTGTCTGATTTTCAAAATGTTGTGACAACCTCTATATGGATATTAAAATCAATATTCCATATTAAATTATATATAAGAATCTGTTCTTTAGATTTTTAAAAAAAAATAACTTTTCACATTGTTTTTTAAACAATGTGAAAAGTTATTTTTTTTCGTAGAATAGAATTGCGGATTAAATATACTGAGGGGGGTATTGATATTGGTTTTTACGGATTAAAAGCCAAAAGCAAAACTCATTCCTCCCCAAAACATATTTTTTGCGCCTTTAAACTCAGGGGTACGAATATTTTGACTGTATGTAATATTCATATTGCGGTAGGTAAGGCTGTAGCCAAATTCAGAATTCATGTAATAGCGATTGATATCATCTCGTGGGATTGTGTAAGGGCTTTTATAAAAAGTAAACATGCCACCTTGAAGCAGCGCATTATCTGCGATAATACGTACCATAGGACGCATATAAACATAAGCCTGCCACTTGTTTGTTTTACCTTTCACTTGCATGATGTCGTGAAAATAGTCATCAAACCAGCCTATGCGTATCATGCCACCGAAGCCCATATAGTTCGTGACAGTCCCGACGTTAGCCTCCATAATGCCAATGATGTCCACATATTCAGCTGGTTTGAAAATGCGTTTTTCACCTGTAAAGCTAAGGGTCAAGGCAATATCATTAGCAATTTGATTTTTCCAACCGTGGGGAATCGGGCGACCGATGATTTCATGCCATTTGGCTTGAATCTTTTCTTGTTGAACAATCGGACCTATCGCACCGAGCGTATATTCAGTGGAAAATCGTGTGGCTGATGCTACATCGTTTGAGACATTTGTCAAACCAATGTATGCCCACCCTGCATAAGGACGGTCGCCAGCCAACATCCTTTCTGACATATTAGCGGGCGTGTACATGTTTGAAGCGGCTGTAAGCCCATAAAAGTTGTCACTGCCTTTCAATCGAGGAAAGATTTTTGAAAACCACAGCTTTTCACTTTGGTTTTTCAAAAAAAAGTAGTCGAGTTTCAGACCGCTTGTGAAATAGCGATCCGTTTTCTGCCTAGCAATGAGCATGTCGTTCTCAATGTCAAGTCGTAAATAGCCGTTGAAATTTTCCTGTACTTGAGAGTCCCTTTGAACAATAAGGGTGGTGGGTAGCGTGTCAATAGTTGTTGCAGTAGCTGTACAGAGTGTCAAACAAAAAAAGCATAAGTTCAAAAAATGTTGTTTTAAGTTCATGTTGGGAATTTTAAATAATGAAAAAGTTGTAAGACAATTCATTCCCCATTTCAAATTTTCACATTAACTAATAAACTAATTGATAATCAATTACTTAGCTAACATAAAAACAGTGCAAAGTTGAAATAATTTTTTCATGCAGTCAAATATATAAAAAAATAATGTGTCAGCTTGATTCACAAGCTGACACATTATTTACGAAAAGACACCCCTCAGTAGTTTTGCCTATTTAAGCAAAATAAAGAGGTTGTATTATTATTTACCGCCGAACATACCGCCCAATAGTTTTGAGCCAACCATACCCATGATATCATCCACAGCACTGCCGTCGCCATCTTTATCAAGAAAGCGAGTCGCCATTTGCATCAGTGGGTTTTCATTTTGGGTCTGAACAGCATTTCCTAATAAGCCAGATAAAGCGTTGACATTCATGCCGCCTTGTTGTCGGTTTTGTTGTCCTATGGCTCCCATGACCATCGGTGCTAGCTTAACCATCATGTCCATGATACCACTTTGGCTGACACCACTCGTTTGAGAAATCATTTGCGCAGCATTTTGTTGTTGACCTCCGAGAATATGGCCTAAAATACCTGCACCATTGGTAGCACCTTGACCTTGACCACCACCCATCACAAGACCCATGACATCGTTTAAGATAGACCCATCATGATCACTGTCTAACGCACTTAGAATTCCAGAAGCACCTCCTTCATTACTGGCATTTTTTGCCAAACCACCTATTAATGTAGAAAAAACGCCTTGTGCAGCCATTGCTGTTTGTTCTGGAGCAGCACCGGTTTGTTGACTTAATTGGTTTATAACTTCTGGTGTCAAGTAACCTTGTAAAAGACTCATCAAATCCATATTCTATTTTTATTTTAATTGTTAATAATGAAATTTCTAATAATGATTAAATATACAAACACGTTTTATAGTCCTAATAATTTGACGGAGTATTAATTCTTTAGTAACAAAAACTTGTCAAACACTCCTCAAAATACAGATAAATTCAAAACTATTATTCATAAAAACTATTCTTTCTCAAAAAAAACAAGCTTAAGAGTGCTAAATTTTACTTTTAATTGTAATAAATACACTTTTTTAAGGTTTTTAAGAATTCGGTACTTGACAATTTCATTAAGATAACCTTAACTTTGCACCACAGTACAGAACAACAAATCACATCCTACTTTCCAATCCTCTTTATTGCCTTGTTATTAAGGTTTTTTTGTACATTTAACTTAAATTAAAAAATTGATTATCAATCAGTTACATTTTCCATTTT
>JAYTMI010001042.1:0-1620 GCA_043728625.1 Saprospiraceae bacterium
CGACCACCGTATTCAAAATGTCCATTTAAAGAATATTGACATCCATTTCGGAGGCGGGGGCACCAAAGACACCGCTTATATTCCGATAACTGCCTTAGAACGCATACCTGAACACCCGAAAGAATATCCTGAATTTTCAATGTTCGGCGAACTCCCTGCATGGGGCTTTTTTCTCCGTCATACTGAGGGGGTGCATTTCAAACGTGTGACCTTACATTTATTGGAAAAAGATTATCGTCCAGCCATTGTAACGGATGATGTTTTGAATTTTACTAAAAAATCAACTATAATTCATCAATAAGTTTTTATGACTGGGGCTTTTTCGCTTCGCTCTAATAGAGAGAAACCGAATGTCAAAACTTATGCAGACGACTTGATTTTTTGATAAAGAATCAAATGTTTTACCTTTCTTTGTCGATCCTTATTTAGGCAATAAAAAAAAATACAACAACGAACAGGCTTCTATTCACAAGTGGAAGCAACCAATTTTAGATATTCAATTAAAACAAGTACGAAAAAATGGCTTCACAAACAGTTGATAAAAAAACACTCTGGTCAGTCATTTGGGCTTCCTCGATTGGAACCCTCATAGAGTGGTACGATTTCTACATCTTTGGTACACTTACAGTCATCATCTCTCGAGAATTCTTCCCATCGGACAACCCAACTGCTGCACTATTGGCAGCTTTAGCCGCTTTTGCAGCCGGTTTCTTAGTACGTCCATTTGGCGCATTGTTTTTTGGTCGTTTGGGGGATTTGGTTGGGCGTAAGTACACATTTTTGGTCACACTCTTACTGATGGGTTTGTCCACATTTGCGATTGGTTTAATACCGAGTTATAAAACCTTTTCAGGTGCTCCTTTCTTAATATTATTGTTACGCTTGGTACAAGGCTTAGCTTTGGGCGGCGAATACGGGGGTGCGGCAACGTATGTTTCCGAACATGTTTCCTCGAAAGAGCGTGGTTATTATACAAGTTTTATCCAAACAACAGCCACTTTGGGTCTTTTTTTAGCTTTAGGTGTCATTTGGATAACGAAAGAACAAATTGGCGCAGAAGCCTTCAACGAATGGGGTTGGCGCATACCTTTTTTGATTTCCATCTTCTTGGTCGCTGTTTCGGTTTACATCCGTTTGCGCATGGCAGAGTCTCCCATATTTGCCAAAATAAAAGCAGAAGGAAAGATTTCAGCCAATCCTTTAAAAGAAAGTTTTGGCAACAAAGCGAATATGAAAATAGTCTTGCTGGCTCTCTTTGGTGCAACGGCAGGTCAAGGTGTTGTGTGGTACACAGGGCAGTTTTATGCCAATTCATTTATCCAAAATACCTTGAAAGTACACGATGATCAGCGTATCAGCCTTATGCTTATTGCCATTGCATTGGCAACGCCTTTGTTTGTCGTCTTTGGTAAATGGTCAGACAAAGTAGGGCGTAAGTGGATAATGATGGCAGGTATGTTGATAGCGGTTTGTGCCTACCTACCCCTTTACAAAGCTATGGATGGCTTGGCAGATGCCTCAAAAAAGACAATTGTTGTAGATAAATCATTCAAAACAGTCGTTTCTGTTGCCAATATGTCAAACAAATTGGATACAATAACAACGACCGCAGTTGGTAGC
>JAYTMI010001043.1:0-16650 GCA_043728625.1 Saprospiraceae bacterium
GTGACTATTTATTTTTTAGGTTTTCCATTAGATAATATACACAGAGGTGTTGTCAAAATAAATAGAGAGTATTGGGATGTAATTACACAGGAATTATTAGACGTTAAAGAGGATTTTGTGGAATTACTAACACATGATTCATATTTGATACAAGTAAGATTATTATCTGGAAAATCAAGAACGAAATTGGAAAGAGTGTTGCAAGTATTTAGCCCTGAATATCAGACACAAGACAAACATCAAATGGATTTCAGAGGAGACGTTAACGAGCCATTGGTAAAGAAAATGGTGGATAGATTAGGTAGAGCCATTGCCAGTGATGAAATACGAGACAAGATGGACGTAGAAGACGAAATAGACAGAATATTTGAGAGGGAACTCGGCAAAAAAGATAAAATAATCGCAGAGAAAGACCAAGAAATTTTAGCTGAAAGACAAAAAGCCGAGACTGAAACACAAAAAGCCGAGACTGAAACACAAAAAGCCGAGACTGAAAGACAAAAAAATGAAGAATTACAAAGACAGATAGAAGACCTAAAAGAACAACTGAAAAAATGACCGATGGCGCAGGGTCTTCCAAAATCTACACCACAAACCTACAAACTAAAGAACGGCGGTGCTGGGTTCGGTTTATTCATACGGTCTCTGACACCGCTCGGCATAGGTGTCAGACTGTGCAAAAAAGATATTCAGTTTTTAATAACCGACATTGCCCACAAGCCATTTTAAGTATAATAGACCCATCGGGTCGGTCAATTTTGGAGCAGTGGATGTCAATCCGCCTTCAAAACGACCATGTTAAATGCCATTTTATGTCACGTCGTGACAACATATTTATCTGCTAAGAGTCATCCTTTCTGCAAAATCTTAAAAAATCGAGAGCGGAAAAAATAGTATTATAAATATTGATTAACTTACGAGTTTCAACGGACTTTAGAAAAACATTCTTAAAACTGTTACAATAATGATGACCGATGAATGCATCATTTCAATAGGGGATTTATGAAACACATATATTTCATAAACTAAATACCCGTAAAATGAAATCAACACTATTGACAAATAAACGAAAATTGCTTTCAAACAAAGCAACTTTACCCTCTGCTGTTACCGGTGGGCAAGAGGGAGTCCAAATTGAACCCAGAACAGTAACCGTAGAAAGCCAAACGCCGTCTATACCCCATCAAGAAGCCTTACATCCTTTTACAGTGGTGGCTATTGGTGCTTCGGCGGGTGGATTAGAAGCGATTACGCAGCTGCTGCAAAATCTTTCGCCCACTACGGGCATGGCATTTATTTATGTCCAGCATCTTAGTCCCGACCATAAAAGTATGTTGACACCTATTTTATCGAAGGCAACTTCGATGAAAGTGCAGGATATAGACGATATGGAAAAGATAGAACCCAATCATGTGTATATCATTCCTTACGATAAAGAGATAGAAGTGATAGACGGACACATACAGTTATTGCCGCGTCCGCGTAATAAAACGTCTAATTTGTCTATTGATGTTCTTTTCTCTTCCTTAGCCGAAACGCATAAGGAAAATGTGATTGGTGTTGTCCTATCAGGCAGTGCCAATGACGGGACACGCGGATTGAGAGAAATAAAATTGGCAGGCGGCATTACGATTGCACAAGATGACTCCGCAAAATTTACAAGTATGCCCCATTCAGCCATTGCCGAAGGTGTGGTGGATTTTGTTTTATCGCCCAAAGACATTGCAAAGGAGTTAATGTTAATGAGTAAGCACCCATTAATGAAGCAAGATGCCTTAAAACCCGCCCTCGAAGATGAGATTGAAAACAGCGACCCCGATTTAAAAAGCATTATTCAACTGATACATCAAGTAAAAAAGGTTGATTTTAGCCACTATAAAATGAATACCATCAAGCGGCGTATGCTTCGTCGGATGTTGATACATAAAATAAAAACAATAAAGGAATACGCCGAATTACTTGAAGGGGACAACAAAGAGACGGACTTGCTTTATAAAGATTTGCTCATCAATGTCACCGATTTTTTCAGAGATAGCGATGCTTTTCTCAATTTAAAGAACATTATTCTGCCTCGATTAATCAAAAGTAAAGCAGCAGGTGAAACGCTGCGTATTTGGGTTGCCGCTTGTGCCACAGGTGAAGAAGTCTATTCGATTGGTATGTTGTTGTTTGAATTACAAGAGAATAAAGCACTCAAAATGCCGTTTCAGATTTTTGCTTCTGACCTTAGTGTAGAAGCCATCAATGAAGCCCGCATGGGTGAATACTCGGTACAACAACTTAAAAACATATCGCCCAAATATCTTCAACAGTTTTTTACAAAATCTAAAGATAAATACCGCATCGTTAAAACCCTGCGCGATGTCTGTGTTTTTGCACAACACAATATTTTGAGCGACCCGCCTTTTTCGCGCATAGATTTTATCAGTTGCCGCAATCTGCTTATTTATTTGGATACGTCTGCTCAGAAAAAAGCTATTTCCACCTTTCACTACGCCTTGAATGACAATGGTTGTTTGATGCTTGGCAAATCAGAAACCATTGGTGCATCTACACAACTTTTTACCCCCCTCAGTAAAAAGTATAAAATTTACACCCGTAAAAAGATTTTAGGCAGTTTCAGAATACCTGAACCCTTACCGCATCAAACACACACGACTTTTTTTGATAAAGAGCGTATCACAACCCTTATCCCTAAAAAGACAACTGCCAATAGTAATACTAATTTGGGGAGTACATTTGATGCTATTTTGCTGAATGAATACGTGCCGGCAAGTGTTATCATCAATCACGATTTGGAAATTCTGCAATTTAGAGGCGCAACTTCAACATATTTGCAGCAAGCATCCGGCAAAGCCAGTTTTAATATATTGAAAATGGCACACAGCGAAATGACTTTTGAATTGCGTAATGCCATTCATCATGCCATTAAAACAAAACAAACTGTCCGTAAAACGGGCATTGAAATGAACCGTGATAAGACAGCTAATGCTGTACAAATCGTTAATATAGAAGTTACGCCGCTTAAAATAGAAGGCGATGAGCCTTTGTTAATCGTTGTTTTTACGGGACAACAAATGGAAATAATGGAAACCTTTGTTGAGGGTGAAAAAAATAATTCGATTGCAAAAGACCGCCGCATAAAGAAATTAGAAGAAGAATTAGCGGCTGCGCGTTTTGATATGGGAACTATTGTTGATGATCAAGAGGCGGTTAATGAAGAATTGCAAAGTGCAAATGAAGAAATTGTATCAAGCAATGAAGAATTACAAAGTTTAAATGAAGAATTAGAGACATCAAAAGAAGAAATTGAATCCACTAATGAAGAACTCACAACAAGCAATCAGGAATTGCACGCCCGTATTCAGCAAGTAGAAGAATTGCATAATTACAATGAAGCTATTGTGGCGACGATTCACGAACCCATGCTTATTTTAGATAAAAACATACGCATTAAATCGGTCAATAAATCATTTTGTAAAACATTTCAAGTAAGGGAAGAAGATGTTACAGGTGTATTACTGTATAAATTAAGTAATAATCATTGGAATATTCCGCGTTTGCGTGAATTGCTTGAAGAGATAGTCTCTAACAATACGCCTTTTCACAATTTTGAAGTAGAACATATCTTTCCTGTGGTAGGTCACAAAATACTCTTACTCAATGCCCATCATATTGTTCAGCTAAGTCATAATGAAGAACTCATTATTCTCACTATCGTGGATATTACCGATGTTAGGCAGTTAGCTATTGAGCTTCAATTGCAAGAGAAAAAAGCATTAAAGGTGATAGAAGACAGCAACAAACGCTACAATATGATGTTGATGTACTCACCTTTTGCTTTTGCAATATTGAAAGGAGAACAAAAGGTTATTACCCTTGCGAATGACAGTATCAAAGAAATTTGGGGAAAAGGTAAAGACATTGAAGGTAAAAAGTTGCTTGACGTTTTACCAGAGATTAAAGAAAGTGAATTGGCTATATTATTTGATGAAGTTTATAAAACAGGTATTCCTTTTCAAGGGTATGAAATGCTTATTCCGTTGAACCGAAAGGGTAAATTAGAAAATGTATATTTAAATTTTGTTTGCCAACCTTACCTCGAAACAGACGAAACCATTTCAGGTGTCACGATGATTGCTTATGAAATAACGACTCTTGTCCATACAAAAAATGAATTAATAGAAGCAAAAAATCATGCCGAACTTAAAACACAAATAGCCGAAAATGCCGTAAAAGCAAAACAACAATTTCTGTCGAATATGAGCCATGAAATCCGAACACCCATGAATGCCATTATTGGGTTTACACACGTGGTTTTGAAAACAGAGCTAAATAAAGAACAAAAAGAATACATCAATGCTATCAAAATATCGGGCGATGCTTTGATGGTTTTAATCAATGACATACTCGACCTTGCCAAAGTAGATGCAGGCAAAATGACCTTTGAACACAAGCCTTTTAACTTATCTGATGCTATTTCCACCATGCTTGAGTTGTTTAAACTCAAAATCAAAGAAAAGAATTTAGTATTAGTTAAAGAATATGATGATACAATTCCCGTCATGGTCATCGGCGACCCTATGCGTTTGCGTCAAATCATTTTAAATCTGATGAGTAATGCTGTAAAATTTACTGCAAAAGGTGGAATAACCATGCGTGTCAGTCTTTTGAATGAAACAGTAGAAGAAACGAGCATCCAATTTGAGCTTGAAGATACGGGTATTGGTATTCGAGCAGATAGACTGAGGCAGATTTTCAATAATTTTGAACAAGCAAGCAGAGAAACCAGCCGTTCTTATGGCGGAACGGGTTTAGGACTCGCCATTGTGAAACAATTAGTTGAACTTCAAGGGGGGGTAATCAGCGTGAGGAGTGAACTGGGGAAAGGCTCAACCTTTTGTTTTGTTATGCAATTTCCTAAAACTACCTTAAAAACGCAAAAGACTACTAAGAACATACAAAAAAGTATAGTTCTAAAAGACGAATTCAAGGAAGCAGGCATGAATAATGTAAAAGTGTTGGTTGCTGAAGATATCGTACTGAATCAACTTTTGATAAAAATAATATTATTAGACTTTGGTTTTAATATTGATATAGTAGAAAACGGAAAAATGGCTATTGAATACCTCCAAAAAAACACCTACGATATTGTTTTGATGGACTTACAAATGCCTGAAATGAATGGCTTTGAAGCCACCACATACATTCGGAACACCCTAAATTCTCAAATTCCCATCATCGCGCTCACAGCAGATGTGACAACGGCAGATGTTCAAAAATGTATCGCCATTGGTATGAATGATTATATTTCTAAACCGATTGACGAAAAACAATTGTACAGCAAAATGATTAAATATTTGAAAACAAAGGGGGCTTTCGATTGTGATAGTAATGATGAATGATGAATGATGAATTTGCACAAATTCATCATTCATCATTCATCATTGCCTACACCTTTTTGACATTGACGGCATTGAGTCCTTTACGACCGTCAACAACTTCAAATTGAACAGCATCTTCTTGGCTCACTTTGTCGACAAGCCCAGATATATGGACAAAAATATCCGTTTGTGTTTCATCGTCAACGATAAAGCCAAAACCTTTTGATTCGTTGAAATATTTAACTTTTCCTGTTTTCATAAGAACAATTTTAAAATAAATAGATGGCAAAATTACCTAAATGTAAAAATACTATTTTATCATGGTTTTCTTAGGCATCCAATACGATAAAAGTACCCTAAACGGATAAAAATCAAACATTTGACAACAAAATATATTCAAAAGGCTTTAAAGACAACGGCATATCTGTTGTAACAGTTTGCTCTTTATTGGTAAAAGCATTTGTATAATTACCAACAGCTTCCGACCCCCTCAGTACACAAGCCACTTTCGCGTCTGATAAATTGAAAATACCGACAAATGTATCGCCGTCTTTTTCACGGATAAAAGCATAAACTTTATCATCTGCATCTGTCGTCAATTTGCGCAATAAACCACCACTTTGACCATTCCACAAAGCTTTGTTTCTGTGTTTTAGGTCAATCAAAGTTTTAAAGAAATCGACACGAGAAACACCTGTCCAATCAATCTCATCTTTATTAAAAAACCATAAACGTTTGTCGAGGCTCATTTCTTGACCACTGTAAATCATACCCATGCCTTCGATAACGAACGTTAAGGCAGTATAACAATCTGCACCTTCGCCAAAAAGCTCTTGTTCAGTGCCATTCCATGTGTTTTCATCATGGTTTTGCGTATAATTCAACTGCCAACCACGCGTACCAAACTTTTCTTTCACTTTTTCAGTCCAATCATATAACGCAGAAGCGGGTAATTCGCCTTTCACAATTTTCTTCAAAACAATGGATGTTTCCCAACCATAATTGGTATTGAAACACATTTTGAAATGCTGTTCGCCCTTCACTTCATCTTCTGAAAGCATGTAAACAGGGCGAATCTTTTCAAGGCGTGGGCGCAATTCGTTCCAAAAAGAGTTGGGTACTTCACCTGCAACGTCTTCACGGAAGCCGTCAATATCAAATTCACGCATCCAGAACTCATGGGCTTGAATGACATTCTCACGCATTCTTTTATTTGAGTAATCCAATTGTGCGACATCGTCCCAGCCCCACGACTCACCGTTTTCTTCTTTTACGGGCGACATGATATTGCCTTGTGCATCGCGCTTAAACCATTCTGGATGGCGCAACATCCAACGTGAATCCCAACCTGTATGATTGGGTACAAAATCAAGAATAACTTTGATACCTAGCTCATGGAGTTTTTTAATAACAAGTCTAAAATCCTCTGGCTTACCATAACGCGGATTGACCGAAAAGAAATCATAAACAGCGTAATGGCTACCCAAAACCTCTGTTTCCGCTTCTTCATGCGCTTTTTGATTGGTTTCGCACAAAGGATAAATAGGCATAAACCAAACAATGTCAACGCCCAAAGCAGCAATGCGGTCAATGTGATCCCCAAAAGCATTAAAAGTACCTTCGGGCGTAAATTGGCGAATATTGACTTGATAAACAACTGCGTTTTTGACCCAATCGGGTGTTAAAAGCGGTTTTTCCTCATAAATAGGCGCAATGGCTTCAGCCTTTTTTTGCTCTTCCTCTTGATAAGTTAAATGCATATTCCGCGCAATAAGCCCAATCAGAGCGAGCGCGATAACAGTCGTTACAATAATGGTAGTAGTCATAAAGTAGAATCTAACTAATTATTAATATTTGATAAAAAGGTGCGCAAATTTCCAACGATTTCAGCCTAATACAAAATTTTTTGAAGGGTTTATTGAATTTAGAAGTTTCAATGTAAGTATAATGAGCCGTTTTAGCTCTTCAAAATTCATCATTCATTAATCTTTATTCAATATTTTTAGATTTATGCCCTCTAATTTTTCTAAAACTGTATTTTTGCACGTTTCTCGAAACGGCATGCTAAAATTTATGGTTTCACTTGTTACTAACTAATTGATTATTAATGAAAAACACTTATTTTGACTTAGTGGATCAGACCTTCGATTTTCCACAGGATGAATTCACTTTGCAAGATAACTGCCTGTATTTCCATGGCATTGACTTGTACGCACTGATTAAAAAATATGGTACACCTTTAAAAATCACCTATCTCCCAAAGATTAGTCAGCAGATTCAAGCGGCAAAAAAGTATTTCAATGATGCCATTGACGACCTCAATTACAACGGCGAATATTTCTATTGCTATTGCACCAAAAGCTCTCATTTCCGCTTCGTTTTAGATGAAGTTTTGAAAAACAATGTGCAAATCGAAACGTCTTCGGCGTTTGATATTGACTTGATTATCAAACTTTTCAAGGATAAAAAGATTAATAAAGACAAAATCATCGTTTGCAATGGTTTCAAAAACGATGTGTATATTCGCAAAATCGCTTATCTCATCAACAGTTTAGGGTTTACCAATGTCATTCCAGTTTGCGATAACCGTGATGAATTGGATTTATTGGATGCGCACATTGTCAAGTCATTCAGTATCGGTATTCGCGTGGCAACGGAAGAAGAGCCGAACTTTCAGTTTTATACTTCCCGGTTGGGTATTCGTCATTCACGCATTGTCAATTTTGTCAAAGATAAAATATTGACGAATCCGAAATTCAAACTCAAAATGCTGCATTTCTTTGTGGATACGGGCATTAAAGACACGACTTATTATTGGTCTGAACTCCGCAAAGCCTTGAAATTGTATTGCAATTTGAAGCATTATTGTCCTGATTTGAACTCCATAAACATCGGCGGCGGTTTGCCGATTGCCAATTCTTTGAATTTTGAATACGATTATGCCTACATGATTCGCGAAATTGTCGGCAATGTCAAAGCCTATTGTGATGATGAGCAAGTGGCTTCACCAGATATTTATACAGAATTTGGCAAATATACAGTCGGTGAAAGTGGCGCAACAATTCTCGGCGTGATTGGTCAAAAACAACAAAACGATTCGGAATTGTGGTATATGGTTGACAATTCATTGATTACGACGATTCCTGATGCGTGGGCAATCAATGAACGTTATATCATGTTGCCCATCAATCATTGGAACAAGGAATACACGCGGGTCAATGTCGGCGGATTGAGTTGTGACAATGCAGACTATTATAACTCTGAAGCCCATCTCAACATGGTTTATTTGCCTAAGTTTTCAAAAAATGAAGACCCTGTGTGTGTTGGTTTTTTTCATACAGGAGCGTATCAAGACGCTTTAAGTGGATATGGTGGCATAAAACACTGTCTCCTACCCTCTCCAAAACGGATTTTAGTTGATAAAGATGAAAATGGCAATTTTGTAGATTGGATGGAAGCGGAAGAACAGGACTCGGAGTCTATGTTGAAATTGTTGGGGTATTGAAATGAAATAACTCTTATTCTTGCTTCAATTGCCTACATCTTTAGATGGAGAATAGAAATTGTCATAATCATTCTCCATCTAAAGATAGAGGCAATTGAAGCCTATTTAGAGCATATAAATGTCGAGTATTCAATTATTCAACAACCACCTTTTGTGTCGTAAAAGCCTGACCCACTTGAATCTTGAAAAGATAAATCCCCTTTGAAAAGGAACTGATATCCAATATTGTCCCCCCCTCAGTATAACCGTCTATTTGCTTCTCAAAAACGTGCCGACCCAAAGCATCAAAGGCTTTAATACCCAGCTTTTCTGTTGTTTTTAATTGCATTGTCAATGTTAGTTGACCATTTATAACAGGATTTGGCGACAAAGAAAACGTTCCCAACTCATTCAAATCTTGTGAAGCAACAGAGCGACAAGCCGTTACGATCGCTGATAATCGAGCACGCAAGGCAGGTAAACGATTGAAAGTTGAATCGCCTGGACAGTCCGTTGCGCAACCACTTCGGTGTCCATTCACAACAGGAATCGCTCCTATATCACTGAGGGATTTAGAATCCATAGGGTTGATATTAGATTCCACAGCTTTCCAAGCAAAAATACGTTCTAAAGTTTTCCAAGCTGAATCTGTTGGTGCAACCGTCATATAATTACCCATCATACACACACCCATCGTATTGGTATTTTTGTTACAATAATGTGCCCCAACAACATTGTTTCCGCCGCCTCGACCATAAAAGAGCGTGCCATCGGGTGCAATCAAATAATTGTAACCGATGTCAGACCAACCATTTGTATTGACATGATAATCAAAGATTGAAACGACAGTAGCTGCCCAATTGGTAGACGTGTTGGGTCCCGCACTGTGATGTACAATTAGGTGTGTCACAGGCGCATAAGTTGGCGTGTTTTTATATTGCGCATTGTTTGTTAGATTTAAACCCGCACCCCAAACTGCCCGAGATACTGAGGGGGGTAGATCACATGCACCTTCTGGAGAAAAAGAGGCTGATTTGATGGGCGGCAAATTTGTTGGATTGAACAGACGAATAGAGATGCTGTTCAATTTTTCTAATACTGGCTTTTGAATTTTACAAACGACTTGAATGTGATGCGTTGCTTTGTCTAAATAGGTTAATTCGCTCACAAACACTTGTGTGGGGTCTTCATCCGATTCATGAAAATGGTGCAATTGAATATAGTTTAACCGATTTTTATCCTTGTCGCTGGCATTCAAATTCAAAACCAAAGATGGATCTAACCGGTGACCTTCGAGACGAACAGATACCGCAATGAAAGGCGCATCTGTGAAAGACATATTGCCAATATCAATGGTTAAGACATCAAAATTATCAGCCGAAACAATATTGATTTTTTTTAAATCTTCTGGATTTCGTAAATCAAAACGTACAGTCATGCCTTCTTGTGCAAGTACTTTTGTGCTTAAAAGTAGGCAAAAAAAGAAGTATAGCAATGGTTTCATGATTCGGTATTTTTATATAGTATTCTTAGTTTAAAATCTATAAGATTTGATAAGGCAAGGTAGATTGTTTTGTCAAGAAGATTCAACTATAATAGGGTGTTTTCGATTAAAGTAGGTATTTTTAGACGGTTGTTCAAACACCTTTCGTTTTTAGCGATGATTGAATAAAAATAATGCTCACATAAACCAACTCATAAATGGCGCAAACAAACGGACATAAAGACGATACTTACATGCCTTTTTTGGACATTTAGGATGCCTATCAATATGCCTGTTTGTTAAGTTATGCTTCGTAGCTTCAATCTGTTTAGCAGAGGTCAAGTTGTTGTTCAGATAACGAATATTTTGTTGCCCAAAGGTCTTGTCTTTGACCCAAAGGCACACTTCTGTATTGTTTTTTTGGGAAACGATATGAATATTGTAACTACCGATAACTGTTATAGCAGAATCAAGAATTATAGATTTGGTATGTAAATACTCTTGTCCTTCATATTCCCATATTTCGACACCCATTTTCAGATATTTAGGTCTTGAACGCCTATAAACGGCTTGCATCAAAAGCACATCACTTGTACATTCAGAGTTGGTCAATAAACGAACCTTCACACCACGACTTATGGCACTTTTAATCGCTTTCATCCACAGCTTTGTTGGATGAAAATAAGGGTTTTTGAAATCAATAGATGTCTTTGCGGAGTCCAAAAGCGTAATTAATTGCAGCGTTCCTTTTAGGTTCTTTTTTTCAGTAGGGATGATTGAAACACTGCTGTCGCTGACGAAGTTATCATAAGTCGCATGAACCTTAGCGGTTGAGGATGTGGCAGCCCAATCTATATCTGAATTGGGTTTTACTCTCGCTTTTTTCAATAATTGAGACAGCCCTTCTTCTAAACGTTTTTTCCAATGGGCGCGCAGCTCATTATTCAACTGAATTCTTGAAGGTTTTTTAGTCAATCTGTGCCGATTCCACATCTCGTAAAAATGAATGCGTAACTCACTTGACACATTTTTGCTTTTGGCAAAGAGTTCAGTATCTAAAAAATTACCTGTTGAGTCAATTTTAAAATAATCATTGGATAAATTTCTGCCACCAACAATGAGGTTTTCGTTGTCAGTTAGCAATACTTTCTCGTGCATTCTGTTCGTGAGGATATGCAACTGAAACAGTTGTACTTTATTAAATAGGTGTACCTCAATCTTTTTCCCCATCAAATAATTTAGTAGCTCGCCTGGTACATCATTACCAAAAGCATCTAAAATCAACCTGACTTTTACCCCTTTTTCCGCTTTCTCAATCATCAATTGGAGCAGACCCAAACCCACTTCGTCTTCACGAATAATGTAAGTCGAAATCAGTATTTCGTTTTGTGCCCGTGCAATCAAATCAATGCGACATTGCAGTGCTTCTCTTTCCTTGTTCAATATCCTGAATTCGTCCGCCTTTACAATCTGGGCGTTTCCCATCAAGAAAAACAGGACAATAAATTTCAATAGGTTTCTGTGCATGATGTTTTTTGTTTTAAAAGCCACAATCTAATCTTTTCAATGTCATATACGCTGTATTTAGACGTGTAGTTTTTCTTAAGCGCATTCTCATCAATAAAATGCCAAAAATACTGAGGGGGGTCGTTAACCGACTCTTTTTCTATAAAAATCTTCTAAAAACACTATCTAAGTGCTTTTAATTCAAGACATTCGTGGCACTTCGTAAATGACAATTCTAAAAACTTAAAAGATTATCGAAATGAAAAACTTACTCTTTTTCTTCCTTTTTGTGGTTCATATTTCTGTTGCCCAAAATGGTAAAGAGAAAATAATGGTGACAGATTTGACCAAAATCAAGCAAATATCCAATATAACAGTGTCTCCAGACGGCAAAAGTGCTGTTTATTTGCTCAAAACGACGGAGCAAAATGAGGAAAACAAATTGGAATATGATTACCGCACACATCTGTATTTGACTGATTTCAAAACAGTTCGCCAAATGACACGAGGTGTGGAAAGTGTCAGTGCTGCCGTTTGGTCGCCCGACTCTAAACAGATTGCTTTTTCAAGAAATGTCAAAGGGAAAGCCCAAATTTTTATCATGCCACTTGAAGGTGGCGAAGCATTTCAACTCACAGATATAAAATATGGTGCTTTTAATCCCAATTGGTCAAAAGATGGTCAACGGATTTCGTTCCAAGTGAGTCTTAGTTTCAATGAATTGTTAAAAGACTCCATTTTAAATCCCAATAAAGGTGTACCCTTGTTTTCGATGGAAAAACCAGGGTTTAAAAACAATGATTATTTGAAACCAAATAAGGACATCAAACCCAATCCTGACGGAACAATCGAAGAAATACGGGCTTATTTGTCAAAAGATGAAGAAGATAAAAAGGTAAAAGTCTTTAATCGCTTGAATTTTCAAGGCGAAGCGACCACGCAACCTGAATTGAATTTCAATCATGTGTATGTCATTGAGACTAAAGAAGGTGCAAAAGCCCAACCCATTACTTCTGGTTTCGAAAGCTACAATGGCGGCACTTGGCTTTTAGACAATCGCATCCTTTTAAACAGAGATTTAGATGCTTCACAACATCCTGATCGTGAATTAGCAGGCGCAATATTCACCATCAATGCCGATGGTAGTAATAAAAAGCAGTTGTTCGGCGAAAAAGGTATGAATTATAATGGGGCAGTGTTTTCTCTTGACAACAAAAAACTCATCTTTTTTAAGTCTCCTACTGAGGGGGTCAATTTTCCTAAAATGTATCTCGCTAATGCGGATGGTTCGAACGTGCAACTCATTGATTTTGACCGTTCTGTGGCTTCTGTGGTTTGGTCAAAAGAGGGTAAATACATTTACTTCACAGCGCAATCGAATGGTGGTCAACCGATGTATCGTTTTGATGCTACAAATGGAAAAATAGAACAACTCACCGATTTTGAATCTGGTATTTTGAGCTTTGACTTGGCTAACGACAAAATAGTTTATGCTAAAACGGAAGTGGCAAATCCTGAAGAATTGTATGTCTCTGATTTGCAGATGAAAAATGCTGTCCAATTGTCAACACACAATGATTGGGTAAAAAACAAAGCTTTGAGTTTCCCTGAAAAACAGACGTTGACCAATTCAAAAGGTCAAAAAATTGAGTATTGGATTATGAAACCGACAAATTTTGATGCGTCAAGGAAATATCCTTTGCTCCTAAACATGCACGGCGGACCAACAGCGATGTGGGGACCGGGAGAGTTTTCGATGTGGCATGAGTTTCAGTATTTTTGTTCTCAAGGCTATGGCATCGTTTATGCCAATCCACGAGGTTCTGGCGGTATGGTATAGATTTTCAAAGGGCAAACATCAAAGATTGGGGAACGGGACCTACCGAAGATGTTTTAAGGGCTGAAACAGAGGCAGCAAAACTACCATGGGTGGATACCGCGCGTCAGGTCATCACAGGTGGTTCGTATGCAGGTTATTTGACGGCTTGGATTGTGGGTCATGACAACCGATTTAAAGCCGCTTTTGCTCAACGGGGAGTTTATGACCTAACAACATTTCTTGGTGAAGGCAATGCGTGGCGTTTGATTCCTAATTACTTCAATTTGCCGTGGAATGATGCCATTGAAAAGGTTTTAATCAGCAATTCACCTTATACTTTTGTCAAAAATATTCAAACACCTTTGTTGATTAAACATGGTGAAAATGACTTACGCACAGGTCCTATTCAATCTGAAATGATGTATAAGTCCATGAAGATACTCAACAAAGAAGTGGAATACGTGCGTGTCCCCGGCGCAACGCATGAACTGTCACGTTCGGGTAATGTACGTCAACGTATAGACCGCATGTTGCGTATTTATGAGTTTTTTGAACGGTATATTGGGCAAAAACGGTAAATAAATCCTTGTTTTTTGTTCTATTGAGCCTTGAATCAATGGTTGAAAGCCTTGGTTCTCTGACAATTTTTTGTGGTGCGATAACCTTCCGAAGGTTTCCAACCTTCGGAAGAGTGGAACTAATTTCCTGACTAACCAATGTTGAAAAAATAAAAATAACAAATACAGAATGAAAAACATTAAAAAGACAGCCTTAATCGGTCTTTTAAGCTTTATAAACGTCTTGGTTTTTGCACAAAACGCCAATTACTTTCTCTACGTCGGCACTTACACACGCAAGACCAGCGAAGGTATTTACATTTACAAATTCAATACAAAAACAGGTGATTTTACCCCCCTCTGTATAGCAAAGGGTATTGACAATCCTTCCTTTTTAGCAATTTCTCCCGACCATCGTTTTCTCTATTCGGGTGGCAGTAAGAAAGGCGATTCAGTCCATGCTTTTGCGATTGACAAACAAACGCATTTTTTGACTTTGTTGAATACACAATCATTGGGCAAAGCTCAAGGTGCCACACATTTAGAATTGGACAAGACAGGAAAATGGTTGTTTGTCGCTAATTATGGCAGTGGCAGTATCAGTGTGTTGCCCATCGAAGCCGAAGGGACGCTTGGGGAACTCGCTCAAACCATTCAACTCGAAGGGAAAAGCATCAACGTCAAGCGACAGGACAAAGCGCATGTCCATTCTATGAATGTTTCGCCTGATAATAAATTCGTTTATGCGCCCGATTTAGGCACAGATAAGATAATGACGTATCGTTTTGATGCTCAAACTGGTAAACTTACTGAGGGGATACCTCCGTTTACGCCAACCGTGGCTGGTGCGGGACCAAGACATTTTACATTTCATCCAAATGGCAAGTTTGTGTACAGTATTCAAGAATTGGATGCGACAATTATGGGTTTTAACTACAAAAACGGTGTGTTAGAGCCTTTTCAAACCATTAAAACATTGCCCGATGATTATACAGGACTTAAATGGAGTGCAGACATTCACATATCGCCCGATGGTAAGTTCCTTTATGGTTCAAACAGAGCGCATGAAAGTTTAACGATATTCAAAATTGATAAAAAAACAGGTCAATTGACTTTGGTCGGACATCAATCTGTGAATGGCAAAACGCCACGCAACTTTGCGATTGACCCAACAGGTCGCTTTGTGCTTGTTGCAAATCAAGACAGTGACAACATTACGATATTTAAACGGCATAAAACGACGGGAAAATTGACGGCAACAGGTAAGGAGATTAAAGTATCGCAGCCAGTTTGTTTGAAGTTGATTCGTTGATGTTTTACAAAGACAAAACGTTGTTTGTCAAACTTTTGACCTTTTCCAAAGTAAAACCAAACGTCGAACCAATCCCCTCCGTAGAACGAACGTGAACCGATTGGTTGTGTGCCTCAACAATGTGTTTAACAATAGCCAAACCCAATCCTGTGCCACCAACATCGCGTGAACGGCTTTTGTCCACTCGGTAAAAACGATCAAAAAGATGTTTTAAATGATGTCTTGCGATGCCAATGCCATTATCAGAGACTTCAATCAAAACGACTTTGTCCATATCGTAGAAACTGACTTTAGTTTGTCCGTTTTGCTTACCATATTTAACTGAATTACCAATCAAATTGGTCAAAACTTGTCTGACTTGCTCTTTATCTCCCCTAACCCGAAAGCCATGATTCGCTCCTTCTTTGAATGATAATTTGATATTTTTTGCTTTGGTGCGCAATTCAATGTCTTCAAACACTTCAAGCGTTAAATTTTGAATATCAAAAACCTGCAAATTGAGCGTCATCTTACCACTTTCAAGCCTTGAAATGGTATCTAAATCTTGAACAATGGTATCAAGGCGTTCAACATTACGTGCAGCTTTTTGCAAAAAAACCATATTTACTGAGGGGTCGTTGATGCCGCCGTCAATAAGTGTGTGTAGGAAACCTTGAATATTGAAAATAGGTGTTTTCAATTCATGGCTCACATTGCCGATATAGTTCCGACGGTATTCTTCCAACTCTTTGAGTGTCGCAATCTCTTTATTTTTATTTTCTGCCCAGTTTTCGACTTCATTTTCAACGTCTTCGAGTGTGTCACCACCCAAACTGGGTTGTTCATCGCTCTTTTTAGCATCCGAAATCTTTTTGTAAATCACTTTTATACGCCGATATATAAAAGCATTGATTAAATAGCCTGTCATGAAAAAGCAGACTATAAAGGTGAGCAAAGGCAGCAGAACCATGTTCAATGCCCGACTCATGGCAGTGGCTTCTAAATTGATACCAATGACTGCAATGAAAAGCGCTAACGTCGTAATCAACGCTGAATAAAAAGCGAGTTGTTTTGGTGTAGGATTCTTGAACATAATAGTCTGTCAAATGACCTAAGTAATGAATGT
>JAYTMI010001044.1:0-6908 GCA_043728625.1 Saprospiraceae bacterium
AATTTCGAGAAAATATTATCCAACAAGTCCTCAACACCCACTTCTCCTGTAATTTCTCCCAAATGATTGAGCGCACGGCGTATGTCCATCGCCACAAAATCGGTTGTTACGCCATTGTCGAGGCTGTGCAGAACATCTGTTAGGCTGTCGTGGCTTTTTTGCAGGGCTTCAAAATGTCGGGCGTTGCTGACGACGGTGTGTTCGAGGTTCAAACCACCGTCCACAACGGTATTGAGTAGGTTTTCTTTGAGCCAATCTATGTTTTGATGCTGTTTGGCAGAAACAGTAATAAATGATGAAAGATGAAAGATGAATGATGAATCCTTTATCTCGTTCAGCCATTCATCATTCATCTTTTTTAATTCATCATTTATTTTGTCCATCTTGTTGCAGACCACGAGAGTGCTCATTTTGTCCGCATTTAAGGCGGCGAGGTCGGCGTGAACTTCTGATAGTTTAGTCGTTGTGACATCAAAGACATAGACCAACAAAGCAGCTTGACGCACACGCTCTAAGGTTTTGGCAACACCCATGACTTCTATTTGGTCGGTGGCTTCGCGGATACCTGCCGTGTCCACAAGCCGAAATTCGATGCCTTTGATGTTCAAAATTTCTTCAATCGTGTCGCGCGTTGTGCCAGCGATTTCAGACACAATGGCACGTTCTTCATTCAAAAGGGCATTCAAAAGGGTGGATTTCCCTGCGTTTGGTCTGCCAGCAATAACGGTGGTCACACCGTTTTTAATGACATTGCCCAATGCAAAGGAATCGAGTAGGTTTTTTATTAGACGCTGAATTTTGAGAATCAAAGTTTTTAAATCATGCCGATTGGCAAACTCCACGTCTTCTTCGCCAAAGTCCAATTCGAGTTCTATGAGGCTGGCGAAGTTAATCAGCTCCCCCCTCAGTATTTTTATCTCATTGGAGAAACCACCGCGCATTTGTTGCATCGCAACGGTGTGCGCCGCTTCTGAATTGGAGGCAATCAAATCGGCAACAGCTTCGGCTTGACTCAAATCAAGTTGTCCATTGAGGAAAGCCCGCAAGGTAAATTCGCCAGGCTGCGCCAAACGTGCGCCGTGTTTTATGAACAATTGAATGATTTGTTGCTGAATATAAGGTGAGCCATGTGTTGAAATCTCAACCACATTTTCTTTCGTGTATGACTTGGGTTCTTTGAAAATAGAAGCCAAAACTTCGTCTAATATAATGCCGTTATCGTCCCGAATTGTTCCAAAATGAATCGTATGGGTAGGTTGATTAGCGAGTTTTTTACCAAAAAACACTTCATCTGCAATGGTTATGGCTGCAAAACCAGATAGGCGAATGACACCGATGGCACCAATGCCGGGCGGTGTAGCGAGGGCGACGATGGTATCGGAGAGATTATGGTTTGAGTAGTTCATAAATAATGATGAACGATAAATGATAAATGATGAATTTATGTAAATGATTAGATTTTTATCAATAATTCATGCACAAGCTCGTTAGATAGATGCAATATGATGCGCCAAAATTACGATATTGCTTCACAAACTCATTCATTCGGCATTTTAAAACCTAACTCATTGAAGATGAAAACCTTAAAACTGCTGTTTTTGCTCCCCCTCAGTATATTGAGCGGTCAGATGTCTGCACAGATTGATGATTTGTTGCGGAATAAGGATATTACTTGGGTGGCGGAGTCTTATAATGATTTTTTGACAGAACAAGCACATGAAGAAAAGATTGGAAAAACAATTAGTCGAGTCACACCGCTTAAATTTTTGAATAAAACAGAAGAAAGTATAAATGAGACTTTTGTTTTTCAAAGCATCTTGATAAATGCCGCGAAGGAAGGTAAAATACCCTTTTATAAAGATGCAGATTGCAAAATAATCAGTTCGCTTAATTATATTAGTAAGGGTGATACTATTTCGATGGTTGACCCAACAAGTTATGAGCAGAAATACATAGTCGTTTACCACTATCCGAATAATGAGGATATTTTATATTTTCGAGCGCGTCAAATCGTTTATTACAATTCAAAAAAGGCACAATTTGGCTTACGAACCTTAGCCATTGCGCCCATGAAGAGAATATCTTATCGCAAAGAGGAAAATATTCCTTGCTTCCCGCTTTTTTGGATTAAAGTAACAGATTTGAAAAAGAAACGACAGCTAATAGACAAGGATATTACTTGGGCTGCACGAATGAATTTATCGAATGGTATGTCATTGACGGGAAGTGATGTTAAAGTCTTGAAATCGGTTGGTGAGAACATTCCGATAGGTCATTTGTTTGATGTGTTGGAACAAAATTCGAAAGTGCCTTTTTATACTGTTGAAGAATCTAATCCAAAGATTAAATATACTTTTAAAGAAAGGTATAGATTGATAAATACTTCGGATACCCTTATGGTTATCAACCCAAATAGTGACGTTACAGAGATTAAAGTTGCTGATAATAAAGTAAAAATGGACGATGTCAAACGGCTCAGACTTGTTCAAAATTGGTATTGGAACGACAAAAAGAAGCGGCTTGAAATCTGGTTGATGGCAACTGCTCCAATGATTGATATAAATAATGAGATGGGTGAATTTATGTACAAACGACCGCTGTTCTATCGCCGAACAGACGACTAACACCCCTTCCCGAATAATCGGGATTTCGACTTCGTCTCAACAGTATTTGTCATAATTTAAAACAAAACAGACATGTGGACAGAAAAAAACAATGCCTTACACCGCGTTTTCAAGTTTAAAAACTTTACGCAAGCCTTCGCTTTCATGACAGAAGTGGCTTTTGCTGCTGAAAAGCAAAACCATCATCCGAATTGGTCGAATGTGTATAATACAGTTGAATTCAAACTCAATACGCATGATGCAGGTGACACAGTGACCGACAAAGACCATGCTTTGGCAAAGGCGATTGATGCGATTTTTGAAAGGTATCGCTGATGTTCAAAGAGATTTACGAAATTTAAAAATTTCGTAAATCTTAGAGTGGCTAAAACGACAAAGACGATAAGACCGCTTGGTGTGTCTTATCGTCTTTGTACTTTAATCCTAAAAGCTCAAATCAAGTTTTATCAGGCTCTGCATCATTTTTGTCTTGTTCTTGTAGGACATCATCATCAGTTGTAACTTCTGCTGTGTCTAAAACAGACCCCTCAGTATCAACACCTTCTTCAGTCATTACTTCAGCTACAACGGGTGTTCCCGTTTCAGTAGCGGTTGTTTCTACCTTTTTATCATCGTTGAAATAATGTCTTTGAAACAGCAAAATGCTGGCAACGCCAATTGAAATGGCAGAATCAGCGATATTAAAAACGGGTTGAAAGAACTGTACATCGCCTAATTCGTTTTTCCAAACAGGAAAAAACAGCATATCTACTACTTTGCCGTGCAAAAACGAACCGTAGCCTGTTCCGAACGCGACTAACCGTGCAGGACCTTCGCCGCAATGGAAAGTTGACTCATTAAAAATCAAACCATAGAAAGCAGAGTCAATGATATTGCCAACTGCACCTGCCAAAATGAGTGAAAAACCGATTAACAAGCCATAACCCGCATTACGACGGACAAGACGAGTAACATAATAGCCTAAAAAGCCAATGGCAACGATGCGGAAAAGGCTGAGAGCCAATTTACCATATTCGCCGCCGAATTTCCAACCGAATGCCATGCCTGGATTTTCAACAAAATTGAGCCTTGCCCATACAGATTCGCCAAAAAGCGGGCGTTCTTCGCCGTAACAGAAATGTGTTTTGACCCAAATTTTTAAGGCTTGGTCAATGATGAGTACGATTAGGACGATACCTATGACTGTGAATGATTTTTTCAATGTGTAACGATTTGTTGTTGATTGACCTTTACAGTGCAACCCTTTAATTATTGTAGATTATTAGCATTTGTGACGAAAAGCCAAGAACAAGTAACATATGTGAAGTACAAATATCGTGCAAAGCTACGACGAATATCGAAATCACCAACCTTGTGCTGTGCGTTTTGGAGTGAACATAAAAAATCCGTAAGTTTTTGACAAAAAACTTACGGACTCTTTTTGAACACACGAAAATTATTAGTTGAATCCGTCTAAATCCTCACTGATCAAGATTTTGATGACAGAGACTGATAAAGCTGTTCCTGCTTCGCCTTTTATGCCTTTTGCCGCCAATTCATCTTCGAGATGAACGAGTGTGCGATAATAAACAGCTTTGAAAGCAGTATAAACTTGGTCGTTATATTGACCTTGTTTTGACCACGATTCTAAGTTTTTGAAAAGGTTGGTATGCCAACTCAATACGGTTGCTGCGTCCTTTGACGAGAGTATTTCTTGTGGCAGATTATTGAATAAATCAGCAACAATGGCTTTTGAATTGTCTTTGACGCTTAGTTGACGCGCCATGGTACATAACAGACGACCATCTTCCCAACCGTCGAACCCATTATACTTTTGTGCTAACTCTTCATAAGTTGCGAGACGACGATTGAGTGCTACTGCACGGTCATACAACGTTTTGGTTTGAGGTCCTAAAATGCCATCAGAAACACCGCCGTAAAGCCCCAATTCTTTCAACGCGTCTTGTAGCTTGACAACAGAAAGGCGTTTGGATGAGCTGGGTGTGTAGCCATAGCTGGTTAGACCATTCCCTTTGCTGTTAACAGCTGTGTTGGTATTGGCAACACCCGCATCAGTTGTTTGGGTCAAAATGCTTTTGTCGCTGGTGTCAAACTCCGAAATCGGATTCAATTGCAAATCTTTGACACCTTTAATAAAGGCATCAGAGAAACCCAAAGCGACTAATTCTTTCAACTTGACATTTGCGTCGTTTTTATCTGCATAAGCACCATGCACGAGGCGGACTTGACCATTATTAGGCATTGTATAGAGTGTACCTGCCCTCAGATAGTTGTGCCAATTGATGGGTTCGCCAGCCGTTAATGTAGCGATTTGAACAACATATACGAGTTTACCCGTTTTCAAAGGACGTGCCGCCACGAAAGCGTCGTCGAAACCTTTGGCTTTTATTTTTGCTAAAAAAGGTTCAGCCGCTTGTTCAGAACCAAAAGCACCCGCAAAAACAAGCCCATCACGTTTATATACGTAGGCATAAGAGCGAATGGCTTCAAAATCGGCTTGTTTGACGCTTGCTTCAAACGCGCCTAACTGAATGGTGTACAGTGAATTAGATTCTTTTGATTGAGCAAGTAGTTGGGCATTGAGGCTCATGAAGCCGCCCACAAAAAGAATTGAAAACAGTATTTGTTTCATTTTCTCACGAAATTGATGAATGTGAAGGAAAATTGTTTAAAATGATTCGTTTGTGTCTGAAAGTTGTCTAACGATGACAGTAGAAGGTAAGCATTCGCTATTTGTTCTATGCGTTGTTGTTTGATAATGATGTATTAACGTTAAGTTGCTTTCTGACATTATACAAAGATGAATTTTTTTTTGGAAAAGGACAAGAAGCAAGTTCTCTAAGGGGTATTCTGTTTGCATATTATTGATATAGTAGAAATAAAAATTTATTTTTATCGAAATTCGTCACAAATTAGATATTAAAGCGTTCTAACTTTGTGTCATTAAAATGTTAAACAAAATTAATTCATTTATTCAACTTGTAAAATCATGAAACAATTTTCGAAAGTCGTTACCCTCGTCGTTATTGCTCTAATGAACTGTGTTGCCCTTCATGCACAAGATGTTATACATCGTAAAAATGGTAAAACTATTGAGACTAAAATAATAGAGATTAGTGATGTAGAAGTAAAATACAAATTGTTCACTCAACCCGATGGCGTCATATTTGTCATGGACGCTTCTTTGATTAAGAAAATCGTTATGGCAAATGGTGCGGTACACAAATTTGAGGAAGGCGGCAGCATTGACAACAAAGAATACTATGAGGGACAAAACAAAAGTGCCTACAAAATCAGCTTTTTGGCTTGGACATTGGGTTATACCAACTTAACTTATGAGCGCAATTTGAAGCCTGGTTCAAGCATCGAAGCAAAAGTAGGCATTATTGGTTTAGGTCGGAATGAAGATATTTATACTTCTGGCAATTCAACCACAAAAACGAATCAACGCGGTATTACGCTTGGTTTTGGCTACAAATTCATACAAAAACCCGATTATTTTAGCTCTCGCCAACGCTATGCGCATCTTTTAAAAGGTGGTTATATTCGTCCAGAAGTGAATTTTAGTTCTTATGGCGAAAACACTTATGGCTACACAGGCAATGCGAATTATGCAACTCAAAGGCAAAAAACAACGGTCGGTTCTTTGATGATTAGTGCGGGTAAGCAATGGGTTTTTGATAACAAATTTTGTGTGGACTTTTCTGTGGGCGTTGGTACAGGCTTTGTCAGTCGTACTGGTAACACAAATAACAATACATTCTTTGAAACAGGTTCTACGAGCCGATATGGTAATTTGGTTTTACCTAATAATATGGCTTTTAGTATGGGTTTGAATATTGGGCTTTTGGGTAAATAAAACTTAATGTCAAACGAAAATGCTCTTGAAGTTCATAAACTCCAAGAGCATTTTCGTTTAAAATAGCCCCCCTCAGTATTTAAGCCTTATTTTTTTAATTTCCAAAGTTCAATGACAAATTCAGTCATTTGTTCTTCCTTTGCTTCCTGTTTGGCTTCTTTAATCATGTCTTTTACGTCTTCCATTTCTGTTTCTTGAAGACTTGCAATTTTTCTCAATCGTTCAAGAAATGCCTCGTACTCTTTACGTTCTTCAGGTGTCAATTTCAGTTTATCTAACTTTACTTTCGCTTCTGCTAATCCAGGGGCAGTAAACTCGTCTTTTACTTCTCCTGTCTTGAAAAAGTAAATCCATTCGTCCAATTCATCATGAACTTGTTCTTCATCGAAGATACCTGCTTTAATTATCCAATATTCGGGATATAT
>JAYTMI010001045.1:0-2566 GCA_043728625.1 Saprospiraceae bacterium
ACCAAATGAGCACGTTGGATTATGTAAACGAAGTCGTTAAAAATCAAGCAGCCGTTCGTGAAAAAACAGCAAAACACATAGAAATGCCCGTTTTTGTTGTGCCTTCTGGCGATGTAGCTTATCAAGACATTGCTTTGCAATTAGGCAGTAAAGTGGTTTTTGACCAATCGGGCAACAACCTCATTGGCTTTGGTGGGTTACAAATAGACGCCGATTTGAATTTGAATGGGTTGCGCATTCACCGGCAGAAAATAGAAGAAAGCTCGACGCTCAATCAGTTAGAAAATGTAGTGAATAGAAGTCAGAATGGCGGTCATTATTGGTATAATGAGTTTGCACACCGCATTGACAATTTCAATCCCTACGGTTTCAATTATTATTCTTTCAAAAATCAAATGCAAAAAATATCGGATAATTGGGGGAAGAATGGTGCTGACCGTGTTTTGATGGCACCTTTACAAGAGGTTTTTGAATATTTGGTATTGCGCCAAACAGTTAAAATGACGACTGCTATATCGGGTCAAAAAATGGATATTACTTTCGACCTTTCGCAAGTGCCTGCTTGGTTGCGCCGTAAAACCTTGACTTTAGTTGTCAATTCCAACTCAACTTTTAGCCGCGTAGATGTACCCAATAATATCAAAAAAACATTCAAAGGCATTGGCAATCAAAAAATTATAAATATTGATTTTTCACAATACCTCAATTCCACGCCTACACAGGACTTGGCTACCCCCTCAGTATTTCGCGTATTTCCCAACCCGGCAGGCGATTTTTTAAACATCGAATTGCTCAATGATGCACCTGAACCGGCTGAGTTGACCATCAGCGAAATGAGTGGGAAAGTATATTTCATGCATCGTTTACCTTCAAAAAAATACCAACAGAATATTCAATCATTGCCAAAAGGCATGTATATTTTAAGCATTAAACAAGGCATTCAAATATCATCTACAAAATTTTATAAAAATTGAAAATAGGCATTATTGGAGCTGGTATAGCAGGATTGGCTACGGCAGTCAGATTGGCGAGCAAAGGGCATGAAGTGCATGTTTTTGAAGCCAATAATTATGCAGGCGGCAAATTGTCAGAGTTTACATTGTATGCGAATGATTCAGAAGCCAATCTTACTCCCAATGAGATAAATGAGGGGTCAGAGAATTCTCAACGCGCTTACAGATTCGACGCTGGACCTTCACTTTTCACCATGCCGATGTATGTTGAAGCGCTTTTTGAAGAAGCCAATATTCCCATAAAAGATTATTTCAGTTATGATAAAATAGATGTCGTCTGTCAATATTTTTGGGAAGATGGCACTCAGCTGACGGCTTGGGCTGATGAACAAAAACTGGCGCAAGAGATTCAAAATCAATTAGTTATAAAACCAGAAGTAATAGAAAAAGCCCTTGCATCGGCTAAAAGAAAATATGAAACGGCAGGGCGCATTTTCCTTGAAAAAAGCCTCCATAAAGTGTCCACTTGGACAACTTTACCTGTAGCCAAAGCTTTACTACTTATGCCCGGTTTCGATATTTTTAAAACGATGAATGCTACTCACGAGCATTTTACAAATAACCCCAAACTGATACAATTCCTTAACCGCTTTGCCACTTACAACGGCTCAAATCCCTACAAAGCATCGGGTATGTTGAGCATGATTCCGCATTTTGAGCATGGCATCGGCGCATTTTATCCGCGCGGAGGCATGTATGAAATCACAAAATCCATTTATAAATTAGCTCAATTAAAGGGTGTACATTTTTATTTTAATCAAAAAATAGAGTCTATAAAAGTAGAAAATAATGCTGCAAAAGGCTTAAATACTGAGGGGGGATACTTCGATTTTGACACCATCATTTCCAATATGGATGTATATTTTACTTACAAACAACTCTTACCTCATGAAAAACACCCTGAAAAAACCTTAAATCAAGAACGCTCCACGTCAGCTCTCATTTTTTATTGGGGCATCAAAAAGTCGTTCAGCAATTTGCATTTGCACAACATCTTTTTTTCAAATGATTATAAAAATGAATTTGACTATTTAGAAAAAGGTGAGGTTTGCAACGACCCGACCGTATATGTCAATATCTCTTCAAAACAAACGCCGAGCGATGCGCCCGAAGGTTGTGAAAATTGGTTTGTGATGGTGAACGTACCGCACAACTCTGGGCAAGACTGGGATGAGGTGATTAAAAGGACGCGACGCAATGTCATTAATAAAATATCTAAAATATTAAACGTTGATTTACAATCACTTATAGAAGTGGAGGACATTTTGCACCCCCTCAGTATAGAAAGCAAAACAGCGTCTTTTGGTGGTGCATTATACGGCACAAGCAGCAATTCGGTGATGTCAGCTTTTTTAAGACATAAGAATTTTTCGTCGGACATTAAGAATTTGTATTTCTGTGGTGGGTCGGTGCATCCTGGTGGTGGCATTCCGTTGTGTTTATTGTCGGCTAAAATTGTTTCGGAGTTGATTGAAAATAGGTGATGAGTGATGGGTAATCGGTAATGGATAATGGGTAATAGGTGATGGGTAATTAATTGACGCTTGGTTTTG
>JAYTMI010001046.1:0-3880 GCA_043728625.1 Saprospiraceae bacterium
GTAAATTGCAATCGGTTTTGTATCAAAATTGAATTTTATAAATCATTTTATCTAAAATATACAGCTATGGTTTTATCTAAAAAAATGACTTATGAAGCGTTTCGCAATATGGAAATTCCAGACGGCGATACAGCGATTTATGAATTAATCAACGGTAATATTATGAGAAGATCTTCCCCTCAATCAAGACATCAAATAGTCCAATCTAACCTAATTAGACATTTGGGCAATTTCGTTTCTGAAAAACAATTAGGTCGCATATTGGGTGCGCCAATGGACGTTGTTTTTAGTGATGAAGACTCTGTTCAACCAGATGTCTTTTTTGTTAAGAAAGAACGTGAAAAGATTATTGAATGGGATGGTCCCGTTTGGGGTTCACCAGATTTAATCGTTGAAATCATTTCAAAAGGCACAGGGAAGCACGATAGGGTTGATAAATACGGCGTATATGAAAAATATGGCGTATCAGAATATTGGCTCGTTGACCCAGCCAATCAAGCGGTTGAAGTGTATCTTTTAGTAGAAAACAAATACGTTTTGCAGCAATTTCAAGAAACGGAAGGTGCTGTGAAATCGCATATTTTGGAAGGATTTGAAATGGAAATGATGGATATTTTCAATTGAAAAGGGCTTTTTGAATGAGTTTATCTACATTTTCAGCACAAAAAAAACGAGGTGATTGCTAATCATCTCGTTTTTTTTGTGCTGAAAATGCAAAAATACTGAGGGGGTGTTATGAACACCAAACCAACTTAAATATGAAATTTCAAACCAAACAAAATATTCGCTTGAACGAAGAAGAAATGTTGTGCGGCGCGGTCTGATGCAAATTCAGTCGTCCGAATATCGGGCATATTGATAAAGCCGCCTTTGACATCGCTTTGTATGAAAAAGTGTTTAAACAATGAGACGTTCAAACCGACTTTGGCAGCCATGCCATAACCCGCCAAATGAAATTGATCGTAACGGGCGTTATCCAATAGTTTTGTGTTGCTGCGTGGCAATAAAGCCCCGACGCTAACCCCTTCTGTTAGGTTAATAGCGACATTTTTTATAGACCATTTTGATAAATCGGCTATTTTATCGAAACGATTGACTTCAAAATTGATGTAATTCAAACCATCGGTATGTTCGAATGTCAAAAAATCTTCCTTCAAAATGATGTTTTCGCCTTTGTAAACGCCATCATATTTACTACCTGCGACTTTTAAATAGCCATAAATAGGAACCGATTGATTCTGATCCATCACATATTTCATGTGGTCAACACCAATCGAAATATCGTAGTGGTCGTTCAAAAAATAGCCGATTCGATAATTTACTTGTGGAATCGTAATCGTTTGAGGATTCAAATAAACTTTGACATCAAAAGGTGTTTGGCGTTCTTTCGCAACAACCTTTTTGAGCGTAAAATCATAATCATTGCCCAAAAAACGAATATCAGAGTGAGTGTATCGCGCTTGATTCCAACCCCAATAGACATAGAATGATCCTTTGTTGTGTTGGTCTTGCGAATAAGAAATATTCATTTTTAAGAAAGTAAACAAACAAATAAGATACATTTTTAAGGAATAAGACATTGTTTTTTAGTCGTTAATAAATTGAGGAAAATGGGTATTTATAAGTAATTAATCATTAATTTTCTTCCACAAAGCATCTTTCAATTCCACCAAACCTTTTTGAGCAACAGCCGAAATCAAGACATAATCAACGCCTTTGGGAATTTCTTGTTTCACCATTTCCATCATCTCATCACCCAAAATATCTGTTTTGGTAATCGCCAATAAGCGGGGTTTGTGCAAAAGTTCTTCGTTGAATTGCTCCAATTCGTTGAGCAAAATGGCATATTCTGCCTTGATACCCCGTTCAGAATCGCAAGGAATGAGGAACAAAAGCGTTGCGTTACGCTCAATATGTTTCAAAAAGCGATGTCCAAGACCTTTTCCTTTGTGTGCATCTTCGATGATACCGGGAATATCCGCCATAACGAATGAGCGATAATCACGATACGCGACTATGCCTAAATTTGGTACAATCGTCGTAAACGGATATTCTGCAATCTCTGGTTTTGCCGCCGTAATTGTTGCCAAAAGTGTTGATTTTCCTGCATTTGGAAAGCCAACCAAACCGACATCAGCTAAAACTTTCAACTCCAAAATTGCCCAAGATTCAATACCTGGTTCGCCTGGTTGCGCAAAACGAGGTGCTTGATGCGTTGCCGTTTTAAAATGCGTGTTGCCGAGACCACCGCGTCCGCCTTTATAAAGGACACGCCGTTCGCCTTCTTCGGTTATCTCGAAAAGGATTTCACCCGTTTCAGCGTCTTTTGCGACCGTTCCAAGTGGCACATCGAGGATAACGTCCTCCGCATCTGCGCCGTGCATCTGTGCGCCTGCACCATTTGCACCGTCTTTTGCGAATATGTGTTTGCGATATTTCAAATGCAACAGCGTCCACATTTGCTTATTACCCTTCAGTATGATGTCACCACCACGCCCACCGTCGCCGCCATCGGGTCCACCTTTTGGAATATATTTGCCACGATAAAAGTGCAACGAACCTGCACCACCTTTGCCCGAACGGAAATTTATTTTGACGTAATCAACGAAATTCTCTGCCATGAAAAAACGATTTATTAAATTTTAAGCCGCAAAAGTACCATTTTGTTTTTCTTTACAGCCCGTTAATAGCGGAATTCGATTTTATACCTAAAAACACAAGTCAATATGAATATTTTAACCGTTTTCATCGGAGGAGGCTTAGGCAGCATAGCTCGTTATGCTATTGCTTTGATTATCAATAAGTTAGGCTACCATTATGTTTGGGCTACGATGCTCGCAAACGTCATGGCATGCTTCATTATCGGCTTATTGACTGCAATGGTCTTGAAAGGAAATTTATCGGAACAGCAACGATTATTGTTCGCAACGGGTTTTTGTGGCGGTTTTTCGACCTTTTCGACCTTTTCAAATGAGACGTGGGCGTTACTTCATGGTGATCAATTTTTTATGGCTTTTGTTAATATTGCTTTGAGTATTGTATTGTGTTTGGCAGCGACTTTTGTGGGTTTGAAATCAGGTTATTGAAAAAAAAATTTCTCTAATAATTCCTACGGCTTGTTACCCCCCTCAGTATTAGAACAGTATTATAGAGTTTTCCACGTAAGTATCCGATACGTGAGCCCCCCAAATTTTCAAAGAACCAAAAAGAAAAAGACGTTAAGATACCAATGTTCTTAACGTCTTTTTTTTAAAAAACTAATATCTTATCGTGGATAATTGCTGATAAATTCAAAAATATAGCCTCGTTGTTTCAAAGTATCAATGATTTCTCTCAAATCCTGTCTGCCTTTTTCTTTTGCGAGCATTTCGTCATGCCCCAAAAAAACAAGGTGATTGGGCGTAAAAGTTGTATTTCGTTCGAACATCGTGTCAATGAGAGCGACAATTTGAGCAGGCGATTGTTTAGGCAAAGAATTGCCAAAATGTTCCCATTCCATATCCCAACCATAGATTTTAAAGCCTTTTTCAAGCAAAATACGCGCTGTTTTGCCACCTGATTGCGACCAACCGCGCTTCATACTGTCCGTTGCCCAAATATCGCGTCCGGGCATCCGCACGATTTTTGTCAACAAACCCAACTTGTCTTCGTTACCAATAATGTCTTGCGCCGCCGCCTCTGGACGAGAGTAAAAATGCTGATATTTACCATAAGCATGAGAGTAGGAATGGTTACAAACCTCTATATAAGCACTCCGTTTCATCACATCGAGGTGGCGCATAAAAGCCTTATTCATCAATGCGTGCATACCCACAGCAAATTCAGACATTTTTATCTGCTTTTCATGTATAATCTGAGTCAAAAAAGGCGTTGGTGCCAA
>JAYTMI010001047.1:0-3911 GCA_043728625.1 Saprospiraceae bacterium
TTTGCCATTGAAAAAACGAATATGCGTATGTCGCCCGATGTAAATATCAACCTCATCAACCGTATCATTTTGTTCCAATCTTTTGAAAAACGTCCGTCTAATTTTGTTTCAAACGATGAAATTACTGAGGGGGGTAAATGGCTACCCGCAAAGTCCAAAATGATACTGGATTTTCACATTACGCCCAAATCTCCAGGCATGATTGGTCGAAAAACCATCATTTTCAAGGACTTTCATTTCCTTAAGGACAGCACTAAACAAAATGTCCCTTCTAAAAAAGCCATAGAACCGACTCTTGTGCAACTGCAACGCGACAATGCTTTTTGGGAAAAAGCACGCCCAGAAATATTGACCAAAAACGAAGCATCGATATATAAAATGATTGATAGCTTTATTAATGTACCCGTTTATCGGACTTATGTAGATGTCATCAACACCGTTGTGGGTGGCTACAAGGAGTTGGGTCCCATTGAAATTGGCACATACTTTTCGATGTATTCTTATAACCCTGTCGAAGGCTCACGTGTGCGTTTGGGTGCACGGACGACACCTGATTTTAGCAGGAAAGTGCGTTTTGGTGGATTTGGTGCTTATGGATTTAAAGACCAAGAGTGGAAATACGGAGCTAATGTGGAATGGATACCTCGCCGCGACCCACGTTCCCTCGTCGGTGCAGCTTACACCAAAGATGTGAGTTCAAAAAGTGCCAGTTCGGAAGCTATTAACTTGAATGATGCCAATTTTTTAACAGGTTTTTATCGTCGCCCTGTTTTGCAAAAATTGATGGCAGTTGAAGAATCGAAAATTTTTTATGAGCAATATCTTCAAGGCGGTTGGTCTGGGCGAGTCACTCTCCTCGACCGTTCGCTTGCACCGTTTAGAATATCGTCGGGCAGTGGTTTTAACTATGCTTACTTGCCAAACGCTGATGCACCTTCGGCAATTGATACCGTTGTGAAAACAAGCGAAGCGGTGATGAAAATACGCTATGCAAACAAGGAGGAGTATATAGACGGCACGTTCAACCGTACTAAAACAGGCTTGCAAAATTTTATTTTTGAAGCCCAATATACATACGGTAAGTCAGGCAATCCTTACCATAAATTTGAAGTGGGCATCAGCGGTTATTTCGATATAAACCCAATCGGGCGCACCAATTATCAGATAAATGGGGGCAAAACATACGGAAAAGCTTCATTTTTACTACTCCATTTAGCAGAAGGCAACGAATCTTATTCCTACGAAACGTCTTCTTTTAATGGTATGAACCGCTTTGAATTTGTCGGCGATGTATATAGCAGCCTTGTAGTAACCCACCATTTTCAAGGTTTATTTTTAAATAAAATCCCTTTGATTCGTAAGCTCAATTGGCGTGAAGTCGTGACTTTCAAAGCTTTTACGGCTAATATGTCCGCAACAAATCGGGCAGCCAATCGGCTCAATGAGTTTGATATTGCCGCCGTCAGTCGCACTAATTATGCAGGTTTCAGAGTGCCTTCTGCCGTGCCTTATATGGAGGCGAGTGTGGGTGTTGAAAATATTTTTAAAGTGTTGCGCATTGATGGCGTTTGGCGGATTAACTATTTAGACAATCCAGAAGCATTGCGTTTTGCTTTACATTTGGGGTTTGATTTTCATTTTTAACCCCTCAGTATTGAGCCTAATCTTTTTTCAAAAATGCAATATTTCGTCTCAATCCTTCAAACTTCGTCCGTTTCACAGGTGATTTTTTAAAAATTTCCTTGAAAACGTCTTCTGTAATGTCCAACCATTCTTCTTTGGTCATGGTCAAAAGTTTTGGATGTGGTTCAAATTGAGGTTCTTCATGCCGTTTCGCAAAACGATTCCAAGGGCAAACGTCTTGGCAAATATCACAGCCGAACATCCAGCCAGTCATTTGGTCTTTATACTGAGGGGGTATCTTTTCGTCGGCTTTTAGCTCAATTGTCAAATAGGAAATGCACTTTGAGCCGTCCATAACGTAACCATTGGGCGAAATCGCTTCGGTTGGGCAGGCATCAATGCAACGACGACACGTGCCGCAATGGTCGCGAATGGGATTGTCACCGACCAATTCTAAATCCAAAATCAATTCAGCCAAGAAGAAATAAGAACCACGTTTGGGATTTATCAACAACGTATTTTTTCCGACCCAACCCACGCCCGACCGTTTTGCCCAATCACGCTCCAAAACAGGGGCAGAATCCACAAAAGCACGTCCATTGACTTCCCCAATTTCGTCGTTGATAAACTGCAAAAGCTGTTTGAGTTTGTCTTTGACGACAAAATGATAGTCCGTTCCGTAAGCGTATTTTGAGATTTTAGGGGCTTCTTCGTCGGCTTGTTTTTCGTCTGTAAAGTAATTATAAGTCAATGAAATCACCGATTTTGCACCATCAACGAGCTTTCGCGGGTCAATACGCTTGTCAAAATGATTTGCCATATAGTGCATCGAGCCATGTAAGCCTTGATTGAGCCATGCTTCAAGCCGCCGTGCTTCGTCGTCCATGTGTTCCGCACGAGCTATGCCAATAAAGGCGAATCCGAGCCGATAAGCCTCGTTACGAATGCGTTCTGTATGGCTTTCGATGATATTCATGTCGTAAAAATAAGGGAAGGAGAGGAGAACGAAGTGTATAAAAACAAAAAAAGCCTCACATTATTGTGAGGCTTTGCGCCTAATCTTGGACTCGAACCAAGGACCTACGGATTAACAGTCCGCCGCTCTAACCAGCTGAGCTAATCAGGCTTTTTTCTTTAATCTTAATGCTTTACTTAAAAAGCGTTGCAAATTTAGAACCATTTCGTGGAATTATGCAATCTTTGCAGCGATTATTTTTAAAATATTTTTTATTATTTAAAATAGCGTTTTCAGAAACGCACATAACTCTTTGAAAATGAGTCTTTTAACAGTTGGAACAGTAGCTTTTGATACCATTGAAACGCCGTATGGTGTTGCCGAAAAAGTTGTCGGTGGTTCTTGTACCTACGTCAGCATGGCGGCATCTTACTTTACAAAACAAATTAATCTTTGTGCGGTCATAGGCGATGATTTTCCACAATCTGAACTTGATTATATGAGTTCAAAAGGCATTAACCTTGAAGGTTTGGAGGTGAAAAAAGGAGAGAAATCATTCTTTTGGCACGGTCGCTACCACAAGGATATGAACGGACGCGATACGCTCGAAACGCAGTTGAATGTTTTGGAGCAATTCAATCCCGTTTTACCCGAAAGTTATAAAACTTCGGAATATGTCATGCTCGGCAATTTGACCCCCTCAGTACAAATGGCGGTTTTGAGTCAAATGACCAAACGTCCAAAACTCATTGCACTCGATACAATGAATTTTTGGATGGACATTATGATGAAACCGCTTTTGAAAGTCATTAAAAAAGTGCATGTTCTTATCATTAACGACGAAGAAGCACGGCAACTAAGCGGCGAGCGTTCACTCCGCAAAGCAGCGACAAAGATATTGACATTAGGACCAAAATTTCTCATCATCAAAAAGGGTGAACATGGAGCGATGCTTTTTCATAAAGATGAGGTTTTTTACGTTCCTGCATTGCCACTCGAAGAAGTTTTTGACCCAACCGGTGCAGGCGATACATTTGCAGGTGGTTTTATGGGCTATATCGCTTCGACTGGCAAACCGAACTTTGAAAATATGAAACGTGCCATCATTTATGGTTCTGCATTGGCTTCTTTCTGTGTGGAAAAATTCAGTACTGAGGGGTTGAAAAACTTGACGGATGAACAAATTAAAGGGCGAGTAGCGCAGTTTACGAAGATGGTAAAGGTTAAAATTTAAAAATTATTCTTGTACTAAACGTTATAAAAGAACTTGAATATCAATCATTTAGATTCTTTCACTGCGTTACTAATGACGCGCTTCGTTTGTAGGAGAGGA
>JAYTMI010001048.1:0-4227 GCA_043728625.1 Saprospiraceae bacterium
CTTATTTAAATGGCTTTAAGATACCTTTTGCAAAATAGACAGTAGCCAATCTATTGATTATCAAGTAGTTGAAAATAAATTTATTCACGCCAAATTAATGATAAATTTAAGCCTTGTTCAATGCCCACTCCATTATAATTATTGTATCGAACACCAATCGAATAGGCTATTCCTAATTTTAATTTATCCAAACCAAATATTTCAATACCCGAACCTGTATTTAAACCATACGTTTTATTGGGTTTCATACTCAACTCTTTTACCACTTCATCGCCATTAAAATCATCTGGAATACCCCGCATACCCCGATTAATAACCCCAGGGTTGATGTTCCAACCTAAGCCTACCCAACTCGCTTCTTGATCCATTGTTATACCCGAATGGTAAGCAATATTGATGGGATACCCATCAATATCCATCAAAGGAATGTTATAATTGAAATCGCCTGAAAAGGGGTCAACCATGTCCGATGTGCCAATGGGTTCAAAACTCTGGACTTCGGGTTGGCTGGGTCCGCCCGTTAATGCGTAGGCGCAAGGAGGGGCAATTAACTGGAACACTATGGTGAATAGCCAAAAAACAGCAGTTGTTCTGCGTATTTTTGAATTAAATGGGTCATTTAATTTTTTTACCATTTGGATTTTTATTAAAATATTCAAAATGTATTCAATCTATACCCCCTCAGTATTTTTGAGGTTTTACCCGTTCCTTTAGCTCTAAATCGTTTTCAATTTGGGTATTTTTTGCAAATTATGTTTATCAAAAGCTATTTTTATCATGCCTTTGTTAAAGGTTCTGTCGTATATAATGATCGTTTTACTTTCAGACTGCTTGTTTTTATCCAAAGAAAAACCTAACAAAAATGTACTCGAAGGAATCGCATCATACGCTCGCTCAAAATGGTATAAAGCGCAAGGCAAGGTATCATTACTTTCAACAAGTACAATATCCTTTTGCAGACCAAAGGCGAAATAATTGACTCTTTCACTGTACTGTTGTGGCGAAGATAATTTGTACTTCAACAACTCTCCACTCCCTTCATTCAATGATATTTTTAAATCAAAATACTGCATATCGCTTAACTCATTTACCTTGCGTTTGATAATGCTGTCTTCAATTCTGATTTTTCTTTCTTCCATACAAACGATGTACTCTAAGGGTTTATATTGAACAGAAAAAGTAATATCCTCAAACGCTTTATCTCTTTTTAATCCATTTTCAAGTGTTTGAACCCAAGCAACGTACGCTTTTGGTTCTAAAATGTCGGCATTTTTTGAAACACCACTGAGGGCTTCAACATCTGTTGTTTGAGTCGCGCTGTTTCCTCTGCTGTTGTCATTACAAGACACAATCAAACTCAATAAACTATATAAAAATAATACTTGCTTTTTCATCTATTTTATGCCTTTGTATTTGCTATTTATATACTCAATCACTTGTTTCGTTATATTATTGGCATCTTTCGCATACATAAGCGAGCCATTGCCATCGTTGCCAAAAACGTAGGTATAACCATTGGCTGCGCCGTAATCTTTGACATATTGATTCATTTGGGTCAAAATCTCTTGGTCATATTTTTGACTGAGTGCCGTATTATCGGCTTCATACGCTTGTTTGCGTTGCAAATAATCCGTCCTTTTGGTCGTAAATTCTTTTATTGTGTTGGGATTTTTTTCCTGCTCCGTCTCAATCTTTTGGGATATATCTTTTAATTCAAGCGTTAAGCTGTCTAAAATTTTATCTCTTGCATTTTTAACGCCTAAATATTTTTGCTCCATCTCCTTTTTCATCTCAAACCCATTGTACAATTCGGTTATAATCACAAAACCTGTTTTGGGCTGCGATTGGGCTTGTATGCCAATATAAACGATTGCTAAAATGAGCAAAATGAGTAGTACAATTGACGCTTTATTTATTTTAAACATGAATTATTTAATAGTTGATATGAGCTCTGATATAAAAAATGAGGATAGTCCGATATTCTGTATTACCTACTCCAGCTTGTTAAACTTACCCATCTTGCTATGTTTCCAATCCATATCCCAATTAAACCAAAACATACTATTATGAATGCTCGGATTATAAGACCGCAATAACAGGCTACTAAAACCATTACCGTAGGTGTGAATACATAGGAATTGAAGAATACCCTATAATATTTGTGAGATTAGATTGAAGCTTTTCAACAAGCCTTTCAATACACTTTCACTTGTGTACATTAAAATTTGTGAAGTCTCAATGACATTGCATTTTATCAACCAAATTTTGGAGAATTGGGAAAGCAGGGGTTGATTACCATACTTTTGGGTTAAATGGGTTTCTCGTGTTTGAGACATGTTTCAGATATATTGTTTTCAATATTTATAATCACCCTCCAAATCTAAGTCATTCTTTCGAGATTGTCAAACATTAAAAAGAGGGATAATAAAATAATCAACAAAAGATACCCAAATAGTTAGCTGCAAGGGCGTTATTCTCTATAAATATTCACGCTATCTGACAATTTTTGTGGCTCAAACACCTTCAGTATTTGAAGAAAATGGTTTGAAAATCAATTAGTTATCGCTCTAATTATTTTGACAATTTTTCAAAATAATTAGAGCGATAACTAATTTTCAGAGAACGAATTTTATTAAACAGGGTACTTCTTTTTCTCCAATAATACTATACCCTACTTCAACCATTTCAACGCATCCTTCGATTGTTTTTCTGCTCTTAGCTCTTGTAGCGTACTGTATTGCCATAAGATAATGCCCGCTAAAATGGCTATAATACCTAATACTCCATAAAAATATATTTGTCGCATTATTAATTTGTTTTTGCTATGAATAAATGTGAATTTTTTTCAAAATAATCATCAAGATTTTCCATAAAAAACTTGCGGTTGTTTCTTTCGGCTGTAACCAATGCCGCCAGCCAAATTTGTTCATACGATGCAGCTGGATACCTTGATTTCAACCTTTTCAGATACATAGTCGTTTGTTGGTTTCCGCCATCAGAAAGCCAAACTGGATTAGTTTGAATCGTCAATTTTGCCATTGAATCGCGTTGTTGAACAAGGTCTTTGATGTGTTGTTCCAATTGGTGATTACGCTGCCTCAAAGTCTTACTGTCTTGTACCAACGCCGTAATTTTTTCAATATGCTCGGTTTCGGGTACGTACTGGCTATTGCAGCTTTCCTTTTGTAAACGAAGTTTTTCGTTCTCCGTTTCCAATTGTAGTACCTTTTCCCTAAGGTCTTGAAGAGTTGTATTATCACCTTGCTCGTCTAAAGGGCGGCTTAATAATACGGATTCAACGTAGCTTGAAATAGTCGTATTTCGTTTGTTCGCCTCTTCTTGAAGTTCGGCTTTTAATTCTGGACACAGCCTACATGTCAGTGTTTCTTTTACATTTTGCATACTTTTTGCATTTATTTTTAAACAATATTGTTTTTGTGTTGAACACAAATAATCAAACCATTTAATGTTCGGTGCAAAGATACAACCAATGTTCATGCCGCCAGAAACTATGCCCGTTACGAGTAATACCGATAATTTCAGCAGACAAAACATCCTAATCTATCCCTTTTTTGTATAAGCGAAGCTGCTATCATAAGCATTCAAAAGGTTGTAAGCAATTAAGGGCGGGAATACATTTAGGGCATTATAAGCATCTATCGAAAGACCAATGCTATGTCCATTTTCAATAACCCAACGGCGAAGGGTATCCGTATCGCTGTCAACTATATCAGCTATTCCAACTTTTCCCCTAACATCCATTTCATCAGATTTTATCCCCAAACATGAAATTAAATGGAGAGATTCATTCAGCGTCAATCGTCGTTTTTTATGATAGGTTTCAAGTGATAAAATCTTTGGGTCACAAAAGTATTGAACCCATTTGGCAAGTGTTTTCTTATTGACACCATAGGATTTTAACAAATCTTCTTTTTGAATTTTATCAGGTGTGCGCTTCGGTTTTGTTTTAAACAGGTTACTGACCCAATAAAATAGCCAAACTAAAAAGCCGCCTAATAGAATAAAAGGGATAATTTTTTCCCAGTCGTAGTTATTGTTTTTTTGAGGTTTTTCCGAATCTTTCGGTTCGTGAGCATTTCGATTGTCCATTTATGACTTTTTAATCTTAAAAACGTTATTTTTAGACTGTTTTTACGCATTACTGTTTGGACTTGTTGCCCTACCCTCAGTATCTTTCCTATCGGGCAGTTCCAACGACATCAAGAT
>JAYTMI010001049.1:0-3803 GCA_043728625.1 Saprospiraceae bacterium
CGAAGCATCGAAATCAGCGAGTTTTTTAGCGTAGTATGTTTTATAAAAATTGTGCACATCGCCTTGAAAAATCTCTTTCGCAAATGGTGCGGCTTGTGCAGCCACGAGCATATACGCCCAAACAGGGATAATAGCATCTGCTGTGCAGTCAACAACAAGATGTTTTCCTTCGTATTCCGCCCAATCATGGTTTTTACATGCTTCGCGAAAGTCTTTTTCTTTCAAAATCAACTCCATGAAAAGATAGTCTTTGATGTCGAAAACAGCGACTTCTTCTTTTGGGAAAAAGTCTTCGAGATTCAAAGTGATTAAGCCGCTTTCAGCGACACGGTTGACGAGTGGTTTATCCATATTAAGTGATGAGTGATAAGTGATTTTCACTTACTTATGTTTATTGCTTGATGTTCTGACTGATGATACTAACATAGCTATTATTTCTTTACAATCATCTTTAAACATTGTTTACCATTTTAAGTTTTGATTAAAAATAAACTTATCACTTATCACTTAATTCTCCAATTTGGTTTTCAACTTCTTTAAAATCCTTTGGTTTGGGCAAGTCACGTAGGCTTTTGATGCCAAAATAATCCATAAACTTGTCGCTGGTGCCATAAACGAGTGGTCGCCCTGGGGCATCACTTCTGCCGAGAATGGCGACCAATTCTTTTTCTAATAATTTCTGCATCGCATAATCACAACTGACACCGCGGATTTGTTCAATTTCTGTTTTTGAAATCGGCTGTTTGTAAGCGATGATTGACAAGGTTTCTAAAGCAGCTTGGGATAGGCGTTTTTTAGTCGTTTGTTTCAAAAAAGTACCCACAGTCCCATGATACGCCCCTTTTGTGAGGAACTGATAGCCGTTTGAAATTTCGACAATATCAAAGGAAAAAGTGGGTTCGGCGTAGCGATTTTTCAGTTCTTCGATACCCCTCAGTATATCGTCGTCTGCGAAGTCCGTTTCAAAGCTGGCATTCAAAACACTTTTGATTTCCGCGAGGGTAATCGGGTGTTCTGTGGTGAATATCAAGGATTCGATGTGTTGCGTCAAAAATTCCATGGCGCAAATGTAGGTCTTGTCGGTGAGAAAAAAAAGCGCGGACACTATCGTTTCAATACCCGCACCTTCACAGATTCTCAGCTTTTGATTTGGCGGATGAAGCCTTCCGAAATAAGGGTGCATCTTGCTTGTTGTCTTCGTAACAGAGCATCAACAATATGCCCTTGAAGGTTTCGAGATTTCGGCAACAGACTTCTTGATTAAGCCTGTCGAATTGGATAGATTTGTGAAATGTGTCGAAAAAGTTCGTCTGCGTTTTGAAGCCAATCAAGCATTAGCCGCAGGCTATGAAAAAGAGGCGGAAGAATATTTCTTCATCAAGATACACCACACCAACGTCAAATTGCGCTACAACGAGGTGGTTTATTTGAAGTCATTGGAAAACTATGTACAAGTGCATACGGTTTCGGGTCAAGTACATACTGTTGTTGCACCCTTGCGCAATTTCGAACAACAACTGCCCCCCTCAGTATTTTCGCGTATTCATAGGTCTTATTTGATTAATAATCGTTTTGTCAACACCATTGAACGTGAAACGTTGACCCTCATTGGCGACATAAAGATGCCAATAAGCGCACAGTATCGGGACAAAATTCAACGCGAGATTGTGGACAAGAAGATAATCAAGCGGGATTAAAACGTTATTAAATAGGCAAAATAAAGATAATTCTACTTTGGTACTTTACAAACTCATGATTGTAAAGTACCAACAACTATCAACTAAAAACCTAACATATCCTTCATCGAAAACACACCTTTTTTACCAAAAATCCACTCCGCTGCTAAGACAGCACCCGTTGCAAAACCTTCGCGTGAATGAGCGGTATGTGCTATTTCAATCGTATCAACAGGCGAGTCATAGGTGACGATGTGCGTACCAGGTGCGGGGTCAATGCGTTTAGCCGTAATATTGATGTCATCATCAGACCCCTCAGTATTACAAACCCATTTTGTCTTTCTTTCCACATTTTCCAAAATACTATTCGCTAATGTGATTGCCGTCCCGCTAGGCGCATCAAGTTTCTGGGTGTGGTGCGTTTCTTCCATCCGCACGTCGTACATCGGGTAGCTGTTCATCATGGAAGCCAATCGGCGATTGATTTCAAAAAAGATATTGACCCCAATGCTGTAGTTCGACGCATAAAAAAAAGCAGAGTTGTTTTGGCGACACAATTCAGAAACTGTATCATAATGTTCCAACCAACCAGTCGTGCCACAAATAACTGGAACTTTTGCTGCGATACATTGTTTGAGGTTATCAAAAGCAGATTCAGGTCTTGTAAATTCGATGGCAACGTCGGCTTCAGAGAGTCTTTTAAAGTCTTCTGGGTTGTTGACATCAAGGCGTAAAATGACTTCATGACCTCTCTGTATGGCGATGTTTTCAATCGTTTTACCCATTTTTCCGTAACCAATAAGTGCAATTTTCATAAAAAAGAAATTAAATTTTGACAAAAAAGTGACAAATATGCAATAGCCCGTCTTATAAAGGCACACCGTTGCAAAAGAAATTTTACTAACACGATTGTAAGACCTGTTGACGTTTTTAGACGTTTTCAGGTTTTTTTTTATTTTAAAATAAACCAAACTGATTATTCGCCTATCATTAAAATTCTATAAGTTTGCCGCACGTGTTTGTGAAACGCGCAAAAGTAAGCAAAACACTTATTCACAGGTGTATTTTCCCATAACGAAAACGATTGAAATGAATTTCAGAAAACTTATTGCAGAATTGATTGGTACTTTTTTTCTCACCTTGACCGTTTGCATGACTTCTTATGCCAAGGTTTCTGCTGACTTACAGCCGCTTGCTATTGGTGTGGTTTTGATAGGTTTGATATATGCAGGTGGTTATATTTCAGGAGCGATTTTTAATCCTGCGGTCACATTGGCTATTTTTTTACGCGGTCGTTTAAATCTAAAAGAGGCTGGAACATATATGATTGCGCAATTTTCAGGCGGTGCTGCTGCCGCTTTGGTCACGATTGTTCTAACATCCGCTAAACCGATCGTTTTTCCGATTGAACCACCCCCTCAGTATTTTGGCATTATGCCCGCCGTTTTGGCTGAAATTTTAGGTGCATTTGCCCTCGTTTGGGTCGTCTTGAATGTCGCAACGTCAAAAACCATAGACGGCAATAATTTTTATGGTTTGTCAATTGGTTTTACGTTGACAGGCTTGATATACACCCTCGGCAGCGTGTCGGGCAGTGTCTTCAATCCTGCCGTTTCAGTCGCTTCAAATATTGCACAATTGGGTAATTGGTCAAATCTATGGATTTATTTAGTGGGCGGATTTGGTGGGGCAGCTTTGGCGGCTATTGTTTATAAATATGTGAATCCTGATGAATAAATAATTGAGCAATAACCTTGCGAAGGTTTGAACCTTCGCAAGGTTGTAACATTCGCAAGGTTGTAACACGACAAAATAGCAAATTCATCATTCATCAATTATAATTCATCATTTCCTTAAAGAATCGGTGTCATTTTCCTCAATTTTTCTATTAAAAACAAAACATCTTCTTCTGTATTCAAGTGCGAAAAAGAAAAACGAATGCACTTCCGCGAAGGGTCAATTTCCAAAGCATCTAAGACATGAGAACCGCCTTCTGCCCCCGAACTACACGCCGAACCGCCCGAAGCCGAAATACCCGCAATATCCAAATTGAACAACATCAACTCTGATTTAGCTGAATGAGGAAAAGAGACATTGAGTATTTTATAATTCCCCCCCCCCGTATCA
>JAYTMI010001050.1:0-5598 GCA_043728625.1 Saprospiraceae bacterium
CCTTCGGTTTTAGGTAGGCTCATTTGGATTAAGCCGCTTTTGATGATTCTTGGCATGTTTTATTAGTTTAAAATTATTGAAAATCAATTTTGAGAAAAAATACTGAGGGGTAAAAAACGTGTATTTATTTGAAATAAAAACTTATTTTTGCATAAAATACATACAATTATGGTTTCAGAAGCACTTGTTCAATATAAAAAAACGGCTCCCAATCAAGCCGTAAAAGCGCAACCCTATATATCTTGGGAGGCTTTCAAAAAAAAGTATTTAAGCCGAGAGGACGGTTATAAATACGAATGGCTTAATGGCATTGTTGAAAAAACAAAACGTACTATGGATAAAATGCAACTTTATATTCTGCGTAACTTGCTTGAAAAAATGCGCACTTTACAATTTAATAAACAGGTTGATGGTGAACTCATCCCTGAGGGAGATTTGTTTTTTCTTGACAAACATCGCCGCCCAGATATTGCTTTTTTGACAAATGACCAAATCGAATTAGCAGCCGATGATAAATTAGATACAGCTCCTAAATTTGTCATTGAAGTCATTTCAAACACAGATGCCATCAATCGCGTCAATAAAAAAATGCAAAACTATCGTGCCGCAGGGGTCAAAGTGGTTTGGCATATTTTCCCACAAGACAAAGAAGTACAGATTTATTGTGGCGATAATTTAGATACGGTTTATATCAAAAGAGGCGATGCTATTTGCTCTGCTGAACCTGTATTGCCCGACTTTAAATTGTCTGTAAACGATATTTTTAAAAGAAAAAACGCATGAAGTCACACATTTAGGAAATTTTTAAAATTTCCTAAATGTTGATTATCAGTAAATTATATCTTGTTAGAAACTTTTGCTCGCTTAATAAACTGCCCATATCCTTTTTCGACCAAACATTCTCCGTTATCAATCGCCACTTGACCCCTCAGTAAAACGGTCTTCACTTTACCTGCCAATGCCCAACCTTCGTAGCCTGAGTAATCAACATTCATGTGGTGTTTTTCTGCGGACAAAGTATGTTTTTCCGTAGGGTCAAAAATAACAATATCGGCATCAGAACCCACAGCGATTGTGCCTTTGCGTGGATACATACCGAATATTTTTGCCGCATTTGTTGAAGTGACTTCCACAAATTTATTAAGCGTAATGCGTCCTTTGCCGACACCCTCAGTATAAAGCAGTTCTAAACGGTTTTCGATGGCTGGATGACCGTTTGGAATTTTTGAAAAATCATCTTTGCCTATCAGTTTTTTCTCCCATGTAAATGGGCAATGGTCGGTGGCGACGACTTCAATGATGCCTTGATTGATGGCAGCCCATAAGTGCTTTTGGTCTTTTTTCTCACGTAAAGGCGGCGACATCACCCATTTTGCACCTTCAAAATCGGGTTTTTCGTAGAGCGAAGCGTCCAAAAGGAGGTATTGAATACAGGTTTCACCAAAAACCTTTTGATTTCTGAAATTGGCTTGACGTATCGCATTCACTGCCCCTTCACACGTCATGTGTACGATATAAATGGGGCAATTGTTATAAAAACCAAAGTCTGTAAAACGATGAGAAGCCTCCGATTCTGTGATTTCAGGTTGCGACAAATAGTGATAAACAGGTGTTAATTTGCCTTCAGAACGGTGTTTGGCAACCAAATAATCAATCATATCACCATTTGTGGCGTGTGCTGTGACCATGCCACCGACACGACGTACTTCTTGCATCAAACCATTCATCTGCCTATCGTCAATCATCAATGCGCCACGGTATGCCATGAACATTTTGAAGGACGTAATACCTTCTTTTTCAACCAAAGGCTCGATTTCTGCCTTGGTTTGGTCATTAAAATCGGTCACAGCCATGTGAAATGAATAATCACCAACAGCATTTCCGCTTGCACGTCCTGACCATTCTTCAAGTGCAGAATAGAGCGAATGACCTTGTTTTTGAAGGATAAAATCTATGACAGTCGTTGTGCCACCGTGCAAAGCGGCACGTGTACCTGTTTCGTAAGTATCGCTTGAAAAAGTGCCCATAAATGGCATTTCAAGATGCACGTGTGGGTCAATACCGCCGGGGAAAATGAGTTTTCCTGTGGCATCTATGGTTTGCGTACCCCCCTCAGTATAATTGAGATTTTTACCAATAAGCACGATTTTTTCATCTTCGATAAGAATATCGGCAATGTAATCGTCGGCGGCGGTGATGATGCGCCCGTTTTTGATGAGTATAGACATGGCAATCGAATTTTAAAATGTCATTGAAACGCCCTCAGTAAATCGGTTTATCGTTACTTCGATTATTTAGTTGGGCAAGTTGCTACAATTTTTTGTCCTATTCAAATTTTAGCCCTATCGTTTTTTCATCAAAAACCAATAAACAACGCCCGAAACACCAAAACCGACAAACCACGCATAGTTATAAAGTCCTGATAACCACATCGGTACAGTGTCTTTCGACAAAACATCTATGGCTTCAAAAAACCCAGCGACGTTGGGTAAGATGCCCAAAACGAGTGCAATCATCGCTGCCCAATTTACGCCGTTGCGATAGCTGTAAATGCCCCCCTCAGTATAGAGTTCGTTGACAATCAATTTTTTATGTCGTATGAAAAAATAATCAACAATTAAAATGCCGCCAATGGGACCGAGCAAACCTGAATAACCGATCAACCATTTGAAAATATAGCCCGACGGGTCAGCAATCAATTTCCAAGGAAAAATTAAGATGCCGATGATGCCTGTGATGTAGCCGCCCAGTTTGAAATTGATTTTTGAAGGGGATAGGTTCGCAAAGTCATTGGCAGGGCTGACGATATTGGCAGCGATATTAGTCGCCAAAGTCGAAATAAGTACGGCAATCATCGCAAAACTCACAAGCAATTTGTTCTCAAATTTACCCGCTAAAATGAGTGGATCCCAAATTGTTGAGCCATAAACAATCGCTGTGGCAGACGTGACGGCTACGCCGATAAAGGCAAACAGCGTCATGGATGGCGGTAAACCAATCGCTTGTCCAACAATTTGTGCCCGCTGACTTTTTGCATATCGTGTAAAGTCTGGAATATTGAGCGACAGCGTTGCCCAAAAGCCAACCATGCCCGTCAAAGCAGGGAAAAAGAACGCCCAAAACTGGCTACTTGTTTGGAATTTTGACGACTGTGCCAAAATAGGACCCAAACCTTTGGCGGCAATGACTGCCCAAAAGAACAGAGCTAAAGCTGCCAATGGTAGAAAGATTGCCTTGAAAACCAATAGTTTACGTATGCTTTCTACACCGAGATAAACGATATACATATTCAATAACCAAAACAAAAAGAAGGTAGTAGCGGGTCCCGTTTCCAAACCAAATGAAGTTGGAAAAATTTGTGGTAATGTACCGAATGAAGGAATCCAAACTTTTAACATCTGAAAAAGAGCCGAACCGCCGATCCATGTTTGAATACCAAACCAACCGCATGCGACTATTGCCCTTAGAATGGCGGGTACATTTGCGCCCTTTGTACCGAAACTGGCGCGGGCAAATACAGGGAACGGAATGCCGTATTGCGCTCCTGCATGACCGTTTAAAATCATCGGTATTAACACGATGGCATTGCCCAAAAAGATGGTAAAAATGGCTTGCGACCAGTTCATACCGCCTTCAATGAGCGACGATGCGAGCATATACGTCGGAATGCACAGACTCATGGAAATCCACAAAGCGGCATAGTTCCAAGTGTTCCAACTGCGAGCGGATTGTGGGATAGGAGCGAGGTCTTCGCTGTATAAGTTGTTGCTGTTTTCGTTTTGCATGTATGACTGATTTAAGTAGATTGAATGTATGGTTTGGATTTAAAAATGGCTCTAAATATAGTTGGTTTTTCAAGTTTTTTACCCTATTTTATTACTTTTGTAAATGAACACATTTTTTAACACACATAAATATTTACAAACAATTTAAGAATATGGCTGATTTTAGTAGAATTTTTGACAATAACGAAGAATGGATAGCGAATAAACTATCCGTTGACCCGAAATATTTTGATAAACTCGGAGAAGGACAAAGCCCTGAATACCTTTACATCGGTTGTTCTGATAGTCGTGTAACGGCAGAGGAATTGATGGGTGCAGAGCCCGGGGAGGTGTTTGTTCATCGCAATATTGCGAATATGGTTATCAGTATTGACTTGAATGTGATGTCCGTCATGGACTATGCCGTTAACCATTTGAAAGTCAAACGCATCATCGTTTGTGGTCATTATTCGTGTGGCGGAGTCAAGGCGGCGATGCAATCGGTTGATTTAGGCTTATTGAATCCGTGGTTGAGAAATATTCGTGATGTGTATCGGATTCATAGAAGAGAATTAAATGCCATCGAAGATGAAGCGGCTCGGTATGACCGTTTGGTTGAACTCAATGTACAGGAACAATGTGTTAATCTTATCAAAACGGCTCCCGTTCAACGGGCTATTAAAGAACGCGGCTTGACGGTGCATGGTTGGGTTTTTGATATTCATACAGGCAGATTGATTGATTTGAAGATTGATTTCCCTAAGATTTTAGAGGACATCATGGAGATATATCATTTATATTAATCATTGATTTTTGGCGTAATTCATTCAAAAAGCCTTGAAAACGTTAGTTTTCAAGGCTTTTTGAGGTTTTGTACTGAGGGGGTGGATTTTATTTATTGGTACGATAAATATAGAAAACAGAATCCAACACAGCCGTTCGTTATGTTAATATTGGCGACTGAAAAAAGAACATCTTGTGCCGGATGACTATGAATCATAGATAATATCTATGAGGAAAATGATTTTAATAAACAGAATATTTGGTAGTTTTGCAATTATTAATTGTAAAGCAATAAAAATCAATTACAATATGGAGAACAACAAAAATCTGACAGAATCAGGTACTGCTACTGTTAATGGTGTAGCCAAATGTCCGTTTCATGGTGGTGCTTTAAAGCAAACCGCTGGCAGTGGCACGTCAAACCGTGACTGGTGGCCAAACCAGTTGAAATTAAATATCCTTCGCCAACACTCTGCCCTTTCCAATCCGATGGGCGAGGCATTCAATTACGCCGAAGAGTTCAAATCCATTGACTTTGATGCCTTGAAAAAGGACGTTTTTGAGTTGATGACGACTTCGCAAGACTGGTGGCCAGCCGATTATGGTCATTATGGACCCTTCTTTATTCGGATGGCGTGGCACAGCGCAGGTACTTACCGCATTTCTGACGGACGGGGTGGTGGTGGCTTCGGCACACAACGTTTTGCGCCGCTCAATAGTTGGCCCGACAATGCGAACCTCGACAAGGCACGTTTACTATTATGGCCTATCAAACAAAAATATGGTAAGAAAATTTCGTGGGCTGACCTCATGATTCTCGCGGGCAATTGCGCTCTTGAATCTATGGGCTTCAAAACTTTCGGCTACGCTGGCGGACGTGCCGACGTGTGGGAGCCTTCGGAAGACATCTATTGGGGTGCTGAAACCGAGTGGTTGGGTGACAAACGTTACACTGGTGACCGTGAACTCGAAAATCCTCTTGGTGCTGTTCAAATGGGTTTGATTTACGTCAATCCAGAAGGACCAAATGGCAAACCAGACCCTGTTGCTG
>JAYTMI010001051.1:0-7894 GCA_043728625.1 Saprospiraceae bacterium
CTTTGATAGTACCAGTTGTTCTTTTTATTTTGATTTTTGCCGATGTGATTGTTTGGATTATTGGTTCAACAAAATATGCAAGTTCTGCCCCAATATTAAGATTGACAATATTTTACGGCATTTTTATGGCTTTTGCTATGCAGTTTGGAACTATTTTAGATTCAGTGGGCAAGCCGCGCTTAAATTTTCACATCACTACTTTGGGTGCTGTCGTCAATTTGACGTCCAATTATCTGTTCATCTCTTGGTTCGGTTTATTTGGTGCGGCTTATGGTTCGTTGCTGGCAATGTCAGTTATGTTTGTTGTTATGCAAACAACCTTAAATCGGCTATTTAATGTTCAAATTTTGAATATATTTGATTATATGTTCGCTTTCTACAAAGAGAGTTGGCAAAAAGGTAAACAAATTTTACAACCAAAATTGACTAACGAATTTTGAACCATTATGTATAAGAGAAAGAAATATGATATTATCATCAATACACTCTTTAGGTCTGACAACGCATTTTCGTCAGTCTCATTGAGTTTTGCTAAGGAGTTGGCAAAAACGCATCGTATCTTTTATGTGAATCATCCTTATTCAGTAAAAGATATTTGGGATTTAAGGAGAAATGAAAAATTACGGCAAAGATTACCGACGATACTGAGGGGGGGCGTTTTTTATGAAAAATTAGAAACGATACCTGAAAATTTTGTTGTTGCAACACCACCACCTACTATTCCGATTAATTTTTTATCTAATAATGGTTTATACAAAACGATGTACCATTACAATAAACAAGTCCTCTTGATGGCAATTAAACATGTCATTAATGATAATAAAATCAAGGACTTTATCTATATGACTTGTTACGACCCTTTTTTTGTACCTGTTTTACCTAAAGAAATAGGAGCAGCCTTGAATATTTATCAGTGCATTGACGATATCTCGACGGAGGCTTATATTGCCAAACATGGTATTCGACTTGAAGAAGAAGCGGCTCGTGATTCGGACATTACACTTGTTACTTCGACAAACCTTTGGAGACATTTTCGTACCATTCAGCCTGAAACCTATATCATGCATAATGCAGTGGATATTTCTATTTTTAAAAATTTGTATTATCGAGATATTGAACGTCCTGCTGAAATCAAGGATATTAAGACTAAAATCATCGGCTTTACAGGTAATTTGGACGATGTACGTCTTGATTATCGCCTTATACGCCGCTTGGCGGAAGGACATCCCGACAAAACTTTGTTGTTGGTCGGTCCAATCAATTCGCCCAAAGTCTATTCAGAAGGTTTGGATAAGATGCCCAATGTTATTTTGACAGGGGCAAAAACCATTTATGAAGTGCCGAGTTACTTGAAATTTATGGACGTGGCGATATTGCCGTCGCTCATAAACAAAATGTCGCGCTCGGTTTATCCTTTGAAAATTAATGAATATCTCGCTGCTGGTAAATCAGCCATAGCAACGAGTTTTAGTGATGATATTCGGTGTTTTCAACCATATATACGGATTGCTGACAGCCACGACCATTTTGTACAACTTATAGATGAGGCAATCGCAGACTATTCGGAATCAAAAGTGCAACAACGTATGGCTATTGGTGAGTCAAATACTTGGAGTGACCGAGTTAGCGAGTTTTGGGATATAGTGGATTCGTTTCTTGAAAAAAAAGAAAATAGCGTTGAAATCTTAGCATAAAGAAAATTTCAAATTTCAGATTTCGAATTCTAGGATAATTCAAATTACCGATAACTATATAAAATGGCAACATGGCAGGTTTAAAAGAGAAAATAAAGTCAAATCCACGCCTAAAATCATTGGCAGAATGGCTTTTACAACCACCACACGAGTATCGTCCTCGTTGGTGGATTCGGCATATATTGAATCCTTTTATCCATAAAGTCAGCAAAAAAGCGGTAATTCGACGAACTGCTCGGTTAGATGTTTTTCCTTACAAACGATTTGAGGTAGGTGAATATTCAATTATCGAGGATTTTACCCTTCTCGCCAATGCTTGTGGTGATGTCATATTGGGGAAGAAAGTATTGATAGGTTGCGGTTCTAAAATTATAGGACCTATTACTTTTGGAGATAATATTTTATTGGCGCAAAATGTTGTATTGAGTGGATTGAATCATGAATATGAAGACCCAACACGACCTATTGTTGAACAAGGATTCAATGTCAAGGAGATTGTTGTTGAAGATGGTGTTTGGATCGGTGCGGGAGCTATAGTTACGCAAGGAGTGCACATCGGAAGAAATTCGGTTGTAGGAGCGGGTAGTGTAGTCACCCGAGATGTTCCATCATATTCTGTTGTTATTGGTAATCCTGCTCGAGTTGTAAAATATTTTGATTTTAAGACTCAAAAATGGGTTAAAATGATAAATAATAAAGCACAAAAACAGCTTGATACTGAGGGGGTGCCTTTAAATGGAAAATAGAATTGTCGTTTGTTTTTAAGTCTAATGAATAAAAAACCTTTTTGATTTTGTATTTCTATTTTAAATTAAAGAGTAAAAACGACTTTTTTCACAAAATAACATTAAAAATCATGTTCAACGAAAAAAATAATCCATTCAAAATGACTCAAAAAGAAGAGTTGATAGAAATGATAGGAATTCTTCTTTTTATTGGCGTTTTTATAGGCTCTGCTGTGAAGTTACTTTTTTTATAAACACTAAAACGTTTATTTTATTTTGAGAAAACCATGCTACTAAATCACATTGTTACATTAAAAGAAACTGTCAAAGTTTGGTTAGAAAATCAAATTTTCATCCAAAAGATGAATAACCCAATGGGTTTTTTACTCTTCACGACATTTGGGTTGGTATTGGGCAGCCTTATACCGTATATTGGTATGGGTACGAGCACGATTGTTATTGGTGCTGTGGTTGCCCTTCCAATGGTTTTTGCTTGTATGTTCTATCATCAATTTGGGGTTATGTTTACGCTAATTGTCGCGTTTCTAGTCCAATTAATTGGTAAAATGACCAATGCACCCGTAGGGACTTCCCTCGATGCTTTATTATTGTTGATGATAGCAGGAATCTTAATTGGTCAAGTTTTGAAGAAAAATTGGACTTTTGCAAAAGACCCAATTTCAACTGTTTTAATTTTTTGGATATACTTTAATATTTTTCAGGTATTAAACCCCTCACAAGAGTCAAAAATGGCTTGGCTTTTTACGGTGCGTAGTTTGGCAATCCTAAATTTGCTTTATTTTATCGCTTGTTATGCTTTCAATTCCTTCAAACGAATTCAGCAAATGCTGAATTTAATCGTTTTTTTAGCCACAATTGTTGCTATTTATGGATTTAAACAGGAGTTTTTGGGTTTTTCTTCAGCGGAAAAAGCATGGATTTATCAAGACCCCGAACGTTTTCAATTATTTTTTCAGTGGGGGCGGATGCGCACATTTTCCTTATTCAACGATGCGATGACATTTGGGATAATGATGGCGTATATGGGCGTTTTTTGTTTAATATATGCCACCGCACCCATGCGTCTGTTCTATCGGAGTTTATTGATTTTAGCAGCAATATTAATGTTTTGGTCTTCGATTTATACGGGTACGCGTACTTGTTTTGCGTTAATTCCATTAGGTTTAGCGTTTTATGCCTTGATGACATTGAAAAAAGAAGTCATTTTGGGTTTAGGTATATTTTTGGCGTTTGGGGCAGTCATTGTCTTCAAAGGCGGCAATTCCAGCGCAGTTTTGTTTAGAGTCAGATCGGCATTTGAACCCAGCGAAGATGCCTCTATACAGATTCGATACTTCAATCAAAAAAGAATTCGACCTTATATTTATTCACATCCTATTGGTTATGGGCCTGGTAGCACAGGCTTGTGGGCACGTCGTTTTACACCCGATTCCTTTTTAGCAAAATTTGCCCATGACTCCTACTATGTTCGATTAGCTGTTGAAGAAGGCTGGATAGGACTTGGTTTGTATATGTTTTTTCTGTTTACTGTGTTGCGACGCTGTTTATATTTCTATCTGAGGGTACGTGACCCGATGATAAAAACACTTTACCTATGCCTTTTGACGGCACTTTTCATGCTAGCAGTTGCGAATTACCCACAAGAGGCAATAGTACAATTACCGACGAGTTTAGTGAGCTATGTTTTTTTTGCTGCGGTCGTAAGGCTTAAAGACTTTGATGAGTACTATCAAAGTGTTGTAAAAGATATTCAAACATAATAATACCCCCTCAGTATAGTGACCTCTTTCTAAAAACAAATATATTTTATATGACATTATTTTTTATTTACTGAAAAGAAACCAACAATATTTTTGGAGAAATAAAAAAATACATTAATTTTATGTTTTGAAAAATATATTTACTAATCATTTTAAACTTAACTTTAGCTATGAGCAAATTTGATGAAGCTCTTGACAAGTACAAAACCGCAATGTCTGGTATGGGCATGAGCGCTGACGATGCTCTTTTGACAGCAGTCGCCAAAGGACTTGGTCCATCAATCTATCTACCTGATGCCTCTTCGGTTTCATGTGCGGACCAAACAGAAAAAGATAGAGTGAAAAACAACTTTCTTATCAAGAAATTAGGTTGTACCGACAGTGCAGCTCTTGATGCCGCAGTTAATGCTGTTTGCGACAAAATGGGTAGCAGCAACCGCAACAAGCACCGAGCCGTTTTTTACTATTTGTTGGTAAAACAACTTGGATTAGAAAGTAAGTATGCTTAATTTATAAGGAATTTCTCTATTAAAAGGTTTAGGAAATGTACGTTTCCTAAACCTTTTCTGTTTAGTAGTATTTTGGATCAGTCATTATGTTGGCTGATTATTTTTAAGTTTTTTGCTAAAAAATCTTTTAACAAACGCTAAAAGCCATATTTTTGAGCATTATTTGGTTAGACTCGACAGATACGCTTACTTTCCAATATATTGTTTGGAAGTGACTAAACATTTAATATCCAACAAACTTATGTTACTATGACATTTATGAACAAACTAATCTTTCCTTTAATCGCATGTATATTGCTTTTTTGCAACGAAATAGAAGCACAAAGTTTTTATAACTTCGATAGCTTTATCGCTGACTCCGCTTTTGTGACGAATAATAAAATAAAAAGTGTTATCATCAGAATCCCTTCTTTACTCGACGATACAACGAGTAAAGATTACTTACCGTTTCAAAAACTTTGCTTCAACCCTTTCGGTAAAATAGCAACATACGAATATGATTATTCTGAAACAAAACGTGTAAATGAGGATTATCTCGAACATTATTACAACAATACAACTTCGCGTTGCTACAAAAGCCATCGTTTCCGCCGACCCAAAGGTGGTCCAGGTACAGGTAAAGATAGTATTCGTGAGGAAATCATCTATCACTATGATGAAGAAGGAAAGTTGTTTTTCGAAGAACATCACCAAATTTTTATCAGTGAATTCAATGAATGGACTGTCGGTTATGAATGGTATGGCGATACTTTGCGGGTTCGTTATGCTGAAAACAATAAAATAGATACTGTTCGTTTTGATGAAAAAGGACGATTGTCAGAATATACTGAGGGGGGTAAAATTTATTCAATCTTCTACGATAATTTAGGGAGACGGATAAAAATGCCTTATTTTTTATTGAATAAAGACCTTACGAAAGGTAAGCAAATAGGTGAATACAGTTACATCTATGATGGGAGAGGAAAATTGGAGCGTATAGAAACTCTTGGATATGAGCTGGTTTTTACCAACGATTTTATGGGGTTACCCACCAGTAGCCAAATGCACGACCGAAAAACAGGGCAGCCTATTGGTTGGCAAGTCCAATATGAGTATGAGTTTAGATGGTAGGTTCAGGCGTCGAATGTTTGGTATGAGAGGATTCGGTATTCGTAAAAGTAATAATTCTTACGAATACCGAATCCTCTCATACCAAATAAACGAATTATGCCTTTACGCCTTTGAATTTTTTATATTCAGAGGCAACATAGCGGAGCATTTCCTCAAGCGTATCATACTTGTTGAATAAGCTTTCGTAGCGATGTTGACCACGGGGCGAAGACACGTGCTTCTCTATATCTTCTTCTGTAATGATTTTTTTATCGCGGCAATAGACGAGCAAACGTTCGACAACATTCCTTAATTGACGAATATTTCCAGACCAATTGATGTTTTGCAAAGCGATAATGGCATCAATTGAAAACTCCTTTTCAGTTTTGAAACCGTATTCTGCACTCACCGTTTTGAGGAAATAATCTGTTAAAATCGGGATGTCCTCTTTGCGGTCATTCAACGATGGCACGTAAATATCAATGACTTCAAGGCGGTTGTAAAGGTCTTCGCGGAAGCGTTCTTTGCTGATTTCCTCACGAAGATTCTTGTTCGTTGCTGAAATAATTCGAACATCAACTTTAATATCTTTATCACTGCCAACACGTGTAATTTTATGCTCTTGCAATGCCCTCAAAATAGTCGCTTGGGCTTTTAAGCTCATGTCTCCAATTTCGTCAAGAAATAAAGTGCCACCGTGTGCTTGTTCAAACTTACCGATTTGATCTTTAATAGCACCCGTAAATGACCCTTTTATATGACCAAACAATATACTTTCAATTAATTCGGAAGGAATGGCAGCGCAATTGACCTCAACAAAAGGTCCATTTTTGCGAACACTTCTTTCGTGAATGTGCCGAGCGACCAATTCCTTACCAGTCCCGTTAGGTCCCATAATCAAAACGCGCGCACCGTCTGCATCGGCAGCCATTTCGATTTTATTTTTGACATCTTCTATCGCTTTTGAATGACCAATAATGTCTTGAACTTTCGACTGATGAACGCGACGTTGTAATACTTTCGTTTCCGTAATAAGGTTTGAACGGTCGAGAGCATTGCGAATTGTAATCAAAACACGGTTTAAATCAAGGGGTTTTTGAAGAAAATCAAATGCACCTTTGCGAACGCTTTCAACAGCTGTTTCGATACTGCCATGTCCAGAAATCATAATAACAGAAGATTCAGGGCTAAGTTCTTGAATTTTTTCTAGCGCTTCCATACCATCAAGGCGAGGCATTTTGATATCCAAGAAAATGACATCGTACTTTTTTTGCTTGATTTTCGAAAGACAGTCAACGCCATCTATGGCTTCATCAACTTCATAAGGCTCATTTTCGAGAACTGATATGAGCGTGCGACGGATGTAGGCTTCGTCGTCAACAATTAGGATGTGTGCGGCGATGTTTTTTTTCATACCAAAAACGGTTTTGAATTTGTTAAAGTTAGAATATATGTTCAACTATAGGATGAATAGAAAGGGAGGATATGTTTCTCAAACGGACAAATTGCATTGTTTGTTACTTTGATGATAAAAATAATTTACTTATTTCCTTTCCTTTGTAAACCTGTGGGAATGAGAGACAAAGATATTAGTTTTTTATTAAATTAAAATAGTGTGATAGAAATTCTTTAAAAAAAATGGAGAATGACTGTCGAAAAATATTTGTAACCAGTCGAAGTTTTTCAATTCTCTGGTTTATAAAATTCACTTTTGCTTCATTAAAAATGGATTTTTACTGAGGGGTCTTGTAAACAAAGTTTTTGTTTACATTTGCACTCTTTTTTATCGTAAAAGCCATATTTATCTTTTTGACAATAAAAATCATTTTATCACACTCTTATTCAATCATTCAGAACAGTGGGTATTTTAATATTTTTGATTTTAACTTATATTTTATCATGCGTTACGCTGATGAAGCTTTTTGAAAAAGCGGGTGTCACAGGCTGGAAAGCCCTCGTTCCAGGTTTAAATTTCGTTGAATGGGCAAAATTGATTGGGCATAAACCTATTTATGTCTTGTGGTTGCTTTTCCCAATCGTCAATATATTTGTTTGGTGTAGCATGGCAGTTGATTTAGTACGTGCTTTTGGGCGGT